>JBMFPK010000229.1:0-4297 GCA_049969155.1 Chloroflexia bacterium
TACCCGTCGGTCGGCGGGTGTCTCCAGGCGCCTGGGACGAAAGATCTCCCCGGGGCGAAAGACGACGCCGCCCGCCTGGAGCCCCACACGGTAGAGGGCGTCGGAGGACCCCCCGCGCAGGATCGTGGTGGAGCCTTCCGCGCTTGCGGGGGGAGCGGCGGGAGGCGGGACCGGGGTTGTTGGGGAAGAGAGCGGATCGCGCGGCACCGGGCTGGGAGTGGGCGTCGAAGGAGACCCCTGGCGCTCCAGGATCTGGGTGAGCCGCTCCGTATCCAGCCCCGTCCCTTCGAAGGGATGGCGTTTCATCCTATGGGGCAGGGCAAGTTCGGCCGCGAGGCGCAGGTCTTCGGGAGTGAGGTAGAGCCGTCCCTCGAGAGCGGCGTTGGTGAGGGCCGTTTCCACGATCGTGATATCCGCGCGGTGCCCCTGCACCTCCATCTGGAGGCACAGTTCGGCGACCCGGCGCAGGTCTTCGGCCGATGCACGCACGTGGGGCAGGCGCTCCTGAGCGGCGGCGATCTGCCGCCCGAGCGCCTCTTCCTGCTCGCGCCAGGCGGCGACGAACGCCACCGGGTCGCGCTCGTAGGCGGTGCGGCGGGCGATCACCTCGACGCGTTCCTCGACGTCCGTGAGGCCGGCGATCTCCACGCACAGGCCGAAGCGGTCGAGGAGCTGTGGGCGCAGTTCGCCCTCCTCGGGGTTCATCGTGCCCACGAGGATAAAGCGGGCGGGGTGGCTGTAGGAGACGCCTTCCCGTTCGACGGTGTTGATCCCCATTGCGGCGGCGTCCAGGAGGAGGTCTACGAGGTGATCGTCGAGCAGGTTCACCTCGTCGACGTAGAGGAAGCCGCGGTTAGCCTCCGCGAGCAACCCCGGTTCGAAGCGGCGGACGCCTTCGGCGATCGCCTGCTCCAGGTCGAAAGAACCGACGAGCCGGTCCTCGGAAGCGTTCATGGGCAGTTCGACGACGCGCATCCGGCGGGTGAGGCGGGGCAGGGTTTCGCCAGCCTCCCAGCGCGCGCGGCAGCGGTCGCACATCTGCTCGGGGCTATCGGGGGGGCAGCTGAAGGGGCAATCGGCGACCGTTTCGATCTCGGGCAAAAGTTCTGCAAGCGCCCGCACGGCGGTCGATTTGGCCGTGCCTTTCTGGCCGCGGATCAGGAGCCCCCCGATGCGCGGGTTGACGGCGTTGAGGATCAGGGCCCGCTTCATCCGCTCCTGGCCCACGAGGGCGGTAAAAGGGAAAACCGGGCGTCGCCCAAGCATTCCGATGCCTCGAGAAGCGTAATCTTTTACATTGTACACGCGGAAGCGCTTCCTGTCAAAGAAAACAAGTGCGCCCGGTGTTCCGCCGGGCGCAGCAGATCGATGCAAAACGTTAGCGATATCCGGGGCCCGCGCTTTTTCAGCCTCTGTTCCCTCGCGATGCCGATTTCCCGGAAGGAGGTGCTCCGCGGGGGGCCGACGGGGAACGGTTCGGGGTGGAACGTCGGGCGGTATCCCGGCGGCTAAACCACACGAAGCTCTCGGTTTCAGCGACGGATATTGAGCACAACCTTGCTGCCGTCCTTCTCCAAGCGGAACGGGAGCTCTCGGTAGCCGGACAAGGCTCGGCGCAGCGCTTCTTGGCGTTCACGGGGGCAGTAAAGGAGGAGAAAGCCCCCTCCTCCTGCACCGCACAGCTTTCCCCCCAGTGCCCCCGCCCGGAGCGCTGCCTGGTACATCTCCTCGATGTCCCCGTTGCTGATCCCGGATGCGAGTCGCTTCTTGATCTGCCACCCCTCGTCAAGCAGTTGTCCGACCGTATCCACGTCGCCCGCCTGCAGGAGCTGGCGCGCTTCCTCGGCCAGTGCCTTCACCTCCCGCAGTTCGGACAGCCGCCGAGGGATGTTCTCCCGCTGCTCCGCAAGGATAGCGCTTGCATCCCGGGTCTTGCCCGTGTAGAACAGAAGCAGGCTTTCCTCGAGGATACGGCGTGCATCCCCGGGGATCTCGACTGGCTCGACCTCTACGCGGTCGTCCGGTTGGAAGCGGAGAAACCGCAGGCCGCCGAAGGCAGCGATATACTGGTCCTGCCGGCCGATGGGGCGCCCCAACCGTTCCAGTTCGATGGTGCATGCCTGCGCAGCGAGTTCTGCGGCCGGCCGCGCGTCGTTCCGGTAGACGTGCATGGCGTTCAGAAGCCCGACCGTCACCGCGCCCGAGGAGCCCAGTCCGGTTCCCTGGGCGGGCACATCCGCCATCGTGGCAATTTCCACCGCCCTGGAGATGCCGGTCAAGCGCAGTGCCTCGCGGACCAGATCGTGCTGCACCTGGTCGACCGTCTCGACGATCTCCGTCCGTGTATACCCCACGCGGATCAGGGCATCGAATCGCTCTTTGATGATTGCAAAGACGTACTTGTCGATCGCCGTCGAGAGCACACATCCCCCCTCTCGGCGATAGAACTCGGGGAAATCGGTGCCGCCCCCAAACAGGCTGATTCGTAACGGTGTCTGTGTGATGATCATGGGCTAGTAGGCTCCTTTCCCTCGCAGCACGGCGGGCACGGTCTGGAAGATGATCTGAATGTCGAGCCAGATGGTATAGTTGCGGATGTAGTGCATATCCAGACGCACCCGTTCCTCATAGGGGACATCCGAACGGCCCGAGATCTGCCACAACCCGGTCAATCCCGGTTTCACGGTGAGCAGGTTCTGTTGCCACCGTCCGTACTGTGCCAGTTCCTCCGCGGTGATCATCCGCGGCCCCACGAGGCTCATCTGACCGAGCAGGACGTTCCACAGTTGAGGCAGTTCGTCCAAGCTATATCGTCGCAGGACCTTCCCGAGCGGGGTCACGCGCGGATCCTCTTTCAGCTTGCCGGTGCGGCGGAGCTCTTCGCGCAACTCCGGCCGGGCGTCCAGCAGGGTGTCTCCGTTCATCACCATCGTGCGGTACTTGAGCGCGTCGAACGGACATCCCCCTTGCCCGAGAACACGGCGCCGGTACAGTACAGGCCCCCGCGAGGTTGCCTTGACAGCAATAGCGATGAGGATCAGGACGGGAGCAAGCAGCACGAGTGCCAAGGTGCTGCCCAAGAGGTCCAGGGTGCGCTTCAGGACCGCGTCGATGCCGGTGATGCGCAGCCGCTCGAAGGTGACGAGAGGGACGAACCCGACCTTGCGCACGCGCAGGCCGGTCGCGAGCACCTCGAAAAGGCCGGAGGACAGGCGCAAGGTCACCTCCGGATCGCCGTTTGTGAAGCGCTGGAAGAGATCCAGCAGTTGGGGCCGGGAGAGCGCGGTGCCGGCAACGATCAGCTCGCGCACGCCGTTGCGGGCGATCAAGTCTGGAAGGTCGGCCAGCGTGCCGAGCACGGGAAAGGGCTCGAAGGCGACATCGGTTGCCGGATCGTCGTCCACGAACCCGAGCACCTGCACGCCCGAGGCTGCTGGAGCTTCGTGAAGCTGCCGCGCAACGGCGAGGCCTTCCTCATTTGCGCCTACGACGATCGCTGGCCGGAGGAGGTAACCCCGTCGCCGAGCCGCATAGACGCCTCGCCGGACGAGGAAGCGGCTGCTGCCCATCCCCACGATAGAAAGGGGCCACAGAGCCGCGAGGAAACCGCGCGACAGCTCCGTTTCGTCGCCGCGCAGGAGGAAGCCGTAGATAGCGAGTCCGACGGTTGCTATCGTACATGCATTGATGATCTGTACATACTCCCGCGTTCCCCCGAGGATTTCCTCGGGGTCGTAGAGGCGGTGCAAGGCAAAGAGCAGCAGCCACACAGGGATCGCCGCAAGGGCGACCTGTGTGTAGTGCACCGGATCCGTGGCGTGTAGATAGGGCCACAAGGGGTTCCGGAAGCGCAGCAGATAGGCGAGGAGAAAGACGGCGGCCAGCGCCGCGGCATCGGTGCTCACGAGTCCGGCCGTGAGCCACCAGCGGCGCCGGAACCGGCTTCGGGTACGTGTCGCTCCCTCAGGCAACGCGCTATGCATCGTAGACCCCTTCGTCACTCTGCAGTTCCCCTGGAATTGCTGTCTGTTCGACCGTCCCAGGCCCTTCCTGTGTGCATCGCACGGCATCTCGGTAAACCTCTTCCAGTGCCGCCGCAACGGTGGTCCACTGGTGGTTCTGCTGCACATAGGCGCGGCCGGCCCGTCCGATTGTTTCGGCCAGCTGCGGGTTGCCGATCAGGCGCACAATCTGGTCCGCCAGTTCGTCGGCCGTACGGCCCAGGAGAAAGTGCTCTCCGGGGCGAGCCCGCAGGGCCGCGACGGCCTGGGGGGTAGCGACGACCGGCGTGGCGCAG
>JBMFPK010000230.1:0-4294 GCA_049969155.1 Chloroflexia bacterium
CGTGTCGTTGAAATCGACCACGAACTCCTGGAAGTGCGCCGAGCGGAAGCGGGGAGCACGGACTCCTGGCAGGCGATCGAGCATCCGCGCAGCGTAGCAGGCCCGTGCCATGATGGTTTCGCCGATCTCTGCCATTCCTTGAGGTCCCATCAGGGCGAGGTACACGCCGGCCGTGATCCCCCAGAGCGCGGCCGCCGTGCCCACCCACTCTTTTCCTTCCTCGCGACGGGCGAACGAGGTGCGTTCGTAGGCGACGTCGCCAAAGCCGTATTCCCCCGGGACCATCGTGGGAGCGATGCCGAAGAGGCGGGACGGGTATTCCATCACGAACCGTTCCTCATCCCGGGTGGCGATAAAGCCGCCATGGCCTCCCCCGTACTGCATATGGATCCCAAGCGGCTGGATGTCGCCGCAGACGATATCGGCGCCGTAGTCGGCCGGCGGCGTGAGAACGCCCAGCGAGATCGGATCCACCGAGACGACACACAGAGCGCCCTTCGCGTGGGCCATCTCGGCGATCTCGCCCCCTTGGCCCTCGACGATCCCCAGGTAAGAGGGATTCTCGAAGTAGACCGCCGCGGTGCGCTCGGATAACATCCTGCACAGTTCCGCCAGGTCGAGCGCGCCCGTTTCCGGGTCATACCCGATAAGGCGGATCGTCAAGTCGGGTTTGACATAATCCCGGATCTTCGAAAGCTTGTCCGCCGACATCGCGCGAGGCAACAGGATCTCGTGGCGCCCCGTGATGCGCGCGGCCATCGAGAGCGCGGTCGCGGCGGCCTGGTAGCCATCGTAGGTGGGCACGTTGACGACATCCATGTTCAGCAGCTCGCCCATCATGCTCGTGTACTCGAAGAGCGCCTGGAACCGGCCGTGGTCGTCATACGGTTCGCCCGCGTAGGCGGTGAGGAACTCTCCCCGGGCGTTCACTTCGTCGCACACCGTGGGCACATAGTGCTGGTAGCAGCCGGCGCCCAGGAAGTTCAGGTACTCCTGGCAGGTCCGGTTCTTCGCCAGAAGCCCCTCGACGTGCCGCCGCAGTTCGTACTCGGAAAGGAGGGGAGGGGGGAGATCGAGAGGGTGTTTCAGGCGCAACGACTCCGGGATGTCCGCGTAGAACGCTTCCATGCTCTCGGCCCCGAGTTCGCGGAGCATCTGCTCTTTGACCTCGGGAACCGAATTCGGGATGTAGGGATAGACAATCCGTTTTCTCTCCATGGGCCTCCTCGCTTTCGTTGTGGCTTGCAAGACCTCAGGACCGCCGCTCCGGGCTCAGCGCGTGGCCAGGAGGACCGCCGCACGGAAGGCCCGATACGCCTCGAGGATGTCCGCGGCCGCCAGCTCCACGACCCTTGCGGCCGTCCGCCGCGATCCCGGGAGCAGGGATGCCGTTTCCGCCATCTGGACCTCGGTCCACTCGATCTCCAGAGCGATGGGCGTTTCGAGGCGGAGGGGCTGAGGGCCGTCGCCGGAAAGGAAGCGCGCCACCGCGCGCCGCGCGGCCTCCTCGATCGCGCGCTGACTCGCCTCCGGCGGCAGGCATTCCGCAGACATCCGTCCTTTGGCGCGCTTGACGATCGCCGTCTCGATCGGCCCGAGGAGTTCGACGGCCTCTGCACAGACGGCCTGATCCCCCGAGACCATCAGCACCGGAACCCCGAAGTGGCCGCAAACGGCCGCGTTCAGCCCGGTTTCCCCGAAAGGACGGCGGTTCAGCCGTAGGCCGGCGACCTTTCCGGACCAGGTGTGGGAAAGGATGGCGTCAGGAGTGCCCGCGCGAGCGTGGTAGCCGATGAAAAGGGCGGCCTGGACGCCTTCCGCTAGCCCTTCGACCATGGAAAGCGGGCGGGGGGCCCCCGTGTTCAGCCGCGCGCGGGGGTCGAGCTCTTCGATCAGGATGTTGCGGTTGTTGCTGTGCCCGTCGGCCACGACGACCTCGGTCGCGCCGCCCCGGAACGCCCCGCGGATGGCGGCGTTCACGTCCCCGGTCATTAGCCGTCGGAAGCGCGCATACTCGGAGTGGGTCTCTTCGGTCTGTTCCCACGAGACCACACCGGTAGCCCCTTCCATGTCCGCGGCAATGAGGACCTTCATAGGTTTCTCCTTCTGTGGGCAACATCACCAAGAGCACACTGCGATTGTACCCGAGGCCGGCTGGCTGCGCAAGTTGGCAGGACCGGACTTCGGCCGGGCGCTCCACTCTCAGGAGCCACCGGGGCAGGATTGCCGATAAACGTCCTTCCGTTCGCCCGGGGGCCGTCGATCCGTGGTATAATGCGAGCGCAGAGCCATTGTCGCGGGGTTTGCCCCCGGGGTGTTGGACCGTATCCTGTCGCGGCAAGCGGGCATCGGGTGGGTAGAAAGGCGGGCTATGAGGCATGACGATAGGGCTTACGTTCAACGTGCAGCGCTTCTCCACGGAGGATGGTCCGGGCATCCGGACGACGGTCTTTCTGAAAGGGTGCCCGCTCCGTTGTGCCTGGTGCCATAATCCTGAGGGAATCCATCCCGAACCGGAGCTCGTATGGTACGAGACGCGGTGCATCGGAGCCCGCGACTGCCTGCGGGTGTGTCCAGAAGGTGCGCTCACCCTCACCCGGGAGGGGATGCAGATCGATCGGGAGCGGTGCACGGCCTGTGGCAGGTGTACGGAAGTGTGCCCGGCAGCGGCACTGGAAGTGATCGGGAAGGCATGGGAGCCGGCCGAGCTGCTGGCGGAACTGCTCCGCGACCAGGCGTTCTACGATACCTCGGGCGGTGGAGTAACCTTCAGCGGTGGGGAACCGGCACTGCAGGCCGGATTCCTAAGGGAGATCCTCCCCCTTTGCAAACAGGCCGGGCTGAACGTCGCTCTCGACACGAGCGGGATCTTGCCGTGGGAAACCTACGAGAAGCTCCTCCCTTACGTGGACCTCGTCCTCTACGACCTGAAACTGTGGGATCCCGTGCGTCACGAGCAGGCGACCGGGGTCCGTAACGAGCGCATCCTGAAGAACGCTCAGCGCCTGGCGCGTTCCGGAGTCCGCCTCTGGATCCGCACGCCCGTCATTCCCGGCTATACCGCAGACCCCGAAAACATCCTGCAAATTGCGCGTTTTATCCGGAACAAGTTGCCCGGCGTGGAACGCTGGGATCTCCTGGCCTATATGAACCTCGGCAAGCCGAAGTACGGGCGACTCGCGCGCCCCTATGCCCTGCAGGAGACACCCTTGCTGACGCGCGAAGAGATCGAACAACTCTGGCAAGCCGCCGCGGTAATTGTCCCCGTCGCGCGGTGGTCCGGCCCGACGCGCGTGCCTTCTCGCTGATCTGCCCGTGTAGGCGATGGGACCCTCAAGGCGCGGTTGCGGAGATCCACCCCGCTACCGCCTCCCGACCGGCGTGCCTTGCCGCCTGCAGGATCTGCGGATGCTGCAGCACCTCACCGGGTTCGTTCATCCCCGGGGCAAGCACCGTACCGAACAGGTTCGCCTTGACATAATCAAGGGCATCTTGCATCATGCCGACCGTGTGGCGTGCGGTTTTCGGGTCCTCGTCGCCCATCGGGATCACCAGTACGACCCGTCGGCCCTCGAAGAGTGCCTTGTCCTCGGGGAGGAAGACCTTGGCATACCACCGGTCGAGGAACGTCTTGAACTGTGCACTCGGCCCCCACCAGTAGACCGGGGTGCCGAGGACCCATACCTGACTGCTCGCCATCTTCTGGAAGAGTTCGGGCATATCGTCGGCGTACACGCATTCCCCGGTGCTTTCGCATGCATCGCAGCCGGTGCAGGGGGCGATCTGGAGATCTGCCAGGAAGACGCTTTCCGTTGTCGCGCCGGCTTACCTGGCTCCCTCGAGCACCGCTTCGACCAAACGCTCGGTGTTGCCCCCGCGTCGCGGGCTGCCCACGATACCCAGGACGTGAATTGTTTGTGCGGCCATGCGGCTCCTCCTTTCCTTTCCGATGATAGCGTGAAAGGGCGCCTAGCGCAAGTACCGCTGGTCCCGTATGCGCGGGGGGAGCGGGGCCGGAAAGTCCGGCCCCGCCCCGAAGCGGGCCCCTATCCTTCCGCGGTTTCAGGGTGTGTGCCCCTTGAACACGAGCGGCAGGTAGACGCCGTACCCCACCCACACATCCACGCTGTCCGTGACCGGCGTGGGCATGCCGCAGTTCCAGACGGCGATCGTCACCGGGTGCATGCCGGGGGCCGCGAAGGTGAGCTCGAAAAAGAGCGGGTCGTCGCCGGAGGAAAGTGGCGGACCGGCGTTCACGGTGTAGGAGTACGGCTTGGTCGCATCGTCCGGGGAG
>JBMFPK010000231.1:0-4248 GCA_049969155.1 Chloroflexia bacterium
CCCACCCTCACCCCCACCCCTCTTCCCCCACCCGCCTCGCCCCTTGGCCTGAGGAGGCTCTGGAACTGGCAGGCGGGCGACATCCTGACCGCGTTCCTGGCCCACGATTTCGACCGGGACGGCCGGCCGGAGGTCGCCGTGGCCTCTTACGACCGCTCCCTGTACCTGGTGGATGCCCAGGGGCAGGAACGGTGGTCCTACGACACCGGGGGCTCGGTGTTCGCCTTGGCCGCCGGGGACCTGGATGGGGACGGTGTGCCCGAGCTGATCGCCGGCTCGGAGGACGGGACCGTGCGCGCGTTCTCGGCACGGGGCGAGCTGCTCTGGGAGGTCGCGCTGGGAGGAAGGGTTACCGCAGTGGCCGTGCTCGAACTCCAGGGCGAGGGCCGGCCGGAGGTACTGGCCGGAGCTCGCCCGGGGAAGGCGTATGCGCTGCGGGCGGACGGTACGGTCCTGTGGAGCCGGGAGACCCCCGGAGCCCCCACCGGCTTTGCGGGGCTGGGTGGCATCGAGAACCGGGCGGTCGCGATGAGCACCGAGAAGGGGGCGGTGCTCGCGCTGGACGATGCAGGGATCCCCTTCTGGAGGGAGGAAGGGCACGGGTTCATCCGGGGCCTAGCGCTTTTCCGGGGTGGGGTAGTTTGGGGTGGACGGGACGGGAAGGTGGGCGTGATGACACAGGGAGGCGATCGCTTGCTTTCGGTGGGCCTGGAAAGCCCGGTCGCCACGGTGGCGCCGTTCGACCTGGACGGGGATGGGGAACCGGAGGTGCTTGCGGGCCTCGGTGGTGAGGATCCGGCGCTCGTCGCGCTCGGGCGCAAAGGGACGCCCCTGTGGCAGCTCCCGACAGAACGGGGCGTGTGGGCTCTCGCTTTCCCCAAGGGATCGGACGCACCGACGATCGCCGCCGGAACCGACGGGGGCGAGATCGTGCTGCTGGACGCTTGGGGACGCCGGCGGGGGCAGACGTGGGTTCCCTTTCGGGTGCACGGGTTGCTCGCGGCGGACCTGGACGGAGACGGGGAAGAAGAACTGCTGGCGCGCGCGAGCAACCACCTGTACGCGTTCGCTGCCTCCCCTGTGGGGGAGGAGGGCGAACGGCAGCCGTTCGTGGAAACGCTGCCGGTATGGCCGGAAGGGGTGACCTTGCAACCGGCCGGCGAAGGGCAGGTGGTGCTCGTGGCGGTTGGGGATATCTGCCCCGGGCGCGCCGTGGAGTCGCGGATGCTCGTCTACGGGGCCGAGTTTCCGTTCGCACCTCTTGCGCCCCTGCTGCAGGAGGCGGACATCGCCACCGGCAACCTGGAAGGGGTGCTGGCCGATGCCGGGGAGCCCCTGCACAAGACCTACACTTTCCGCGCGTCTCCGGACCTCGTCGCAGGGCTTTCCTTTGCGGGCGTGGACGTTGTGGCGCTGGCCAACAACCACGCGCTCGATTTTGGCGATGAAGGGCTGCAAGAAACCCTGGAGGTCCTGCGGGGCGCGGGAATCGCATCCGTGGGCGCCGGGCCGGATCCGTATGCCCCCGTCGTCCGTGAGGTAAAAGGGCTCCGGATCGCCTTCCTGGCGCGCACCGCGGCCATTGCGCCTCAGGACGGTGTCGCCTGGGCGGAAGAAAGCGAACTGCGGGAGGCGGTCGCGCACGCTCGAAAGCAGGCCGATCTCGTGGTCGTGCACCTGCACGCCGGGATCGAATACAGCCCACACGCGGACGCCCTGCAACGTTCCCTGGCTCAGGCAGCGGCGGATGGCGGAGCGGCACTGGTCATCGGGCACCACCCGCACGCGCCGCAGGAGGTGGAGTGGCTCGGCTCCACACTGGTCGTCTACTCGCTGGGCGATTTCGTGTTCGACATTGACGACCACGACATCGCCCGGGACGGGGCGATCCTGCGGGTGATCCTCTCGCGGCATAGGGTAGAGGGTGGCGAGTGGATCCCGGTGCGCATTGTGGACGATGTCCAGCCCCGACCGCTGCAGGGCGCAGGGAACCATCCCGTCGTGCGGCCGCTTCCTTCTCCCTAGCCCATCGTGCGAGGGAACCTCTCAGCCCGTGGAGGATTTTTCCGCGAGCGCCCGACGCAGTGCCCAGGCAAGCCCTTCCAGATCGACCGGCTTCTGCAGCCATCCGACGACACCGTGAGGGGAGAGCAGGCTCGTCTGGGCGCCGAGCGGATAGCCGCTCAGCAAGAGCACCCGCACGCAGGGGTTGATCGCGCGCAGCGCCTGGCACAGGGCAATTCCGCCCAGGCCGGGCATCACCAGATCGGCGATCACGAGCGCGATCTCGTGACGGTGCTGCCGGAACAGTTCCAAGGCTTGACGGCCGTCTGAGGCGGCCAGTACCTGGTAGTTCAGGCGCTCGAGCGCGGCCCGGGCCGCCTCTAGCACGGCCGGATCGTCCTCCACTAGGAGCACGAGTTCACCCTTTCCGCGGGGGATCCCCTCCTTCGATCGCAGCCGGAGATCTTCCTTTGGCTCATCCGGCAGTGCCGGGAGGTAGATCGCGACCGTAGTCCCCTTTCCGACCTGGCTGGTGATGTCGATATGGCCGTCGTGCTGCTTGACGATCCCGTAGACCTGGGCCAGGCCCAGGCCCGTCCCCTGGCCGCGCTCTTTTGTGGTGAAAAACGGCTCGAACACCCGGGGGAGGATCTCCGGAGCAATACCTTGTCCCGTGTCAGAGATCTCCAGCCGCACCCAATTCCCCGCGGGCAGCCGGAACCCTGGGAATTGAGCGCCCTCGAGAAGATCGTGGCGCGTGAGACGGATGGTGAGATGGCCACCCTCCGGCATCGCATCTCGGGCGTTCGTGGCCAGATTGATCAGCACCTGCTGGAGCTGCGCCACGTCCGCGTTGACCCAGTATTCGCCAGAGGCATACTCCAGGGAGACGCGGATGTTTTCCGGGATCATGCGCTGTAACAGGTAGACGATCTCCCGAGCAAAGGGCACCAGGTTCAACGGGTGCTTTTCCGAGACCGATTGTCGCGTGAAATCCAGGATCTGGCGGTTGACGCGCGCTGCGCGCTCTGCGAGCTGCATGATCAGCCGCAACGGTTCCTGGGCGGAATCCGGGAGCCCCGGTTCCTGTCGCAGGAGGTCGGCGAAGCTCAGGATACCCTGAAGGACGTTGTTCAGGTCGTGAGCGATGCCCGCAGCAAGCTGGCCCATGGCGGCCAGGCGTTGCTGCTGGGCGAGCCGTGCCTGCTCCTCGCGCTGCCTTGTCACCTCGCGGATCACGAGCACCCAGCCTCCCATGCTGGAGCCGTCTTCCACCGTCTGGGCCGAAACCTCGAAGGTGCGCCGGGCTGAACCGTTCGTCGTCACCTCGTGGACCTCTTTGCCGCCATCCTGGGGCGTGAGGATCTCCTCGAGGGGCACGTCTCCTAGGCGTGTGAGCACCTGGCCTACGTCGGCCCCCGAAAGCGCCCGGAGGTAGGCACGCGCGGCAGGGTTCGCGAGCGCGATCCGATGTTCTTCGTCCAGGAGGATCACTCCTTCGGGGACCGCGTCGACGATGCGCTGCATCTGGTGGGCCTGTTCGCAGAGACGGGCCAGCAAGCGGGAGCGCTCCACGCCGGCCTCCCGGTGCTCGGCGCTCGTGCGTAAGGCCGAGATCCCGTATGCCAGGTCCTCGGCGAGATTGCTCAGGAGCCGAACTTCGATTTCACCGAAGGCGTCCGGTTCCTCGGCATAGATGTTCAGGGCGCCGTAGACCCGGCCGTTCAGGAAGATGGGCAAAGCGATCGAGGACATATACCCCCAGCGGAGGGCCTTTGCCCGCCAGGGTGCGTAATGCAGATCGCTGGGGATGTCCCGGGCGATGCAGGGTTGCCCCGTACGGATGGCCGTCCCTGTAGACCCCCTGCCGTAATCACTTTCGTCCCAAGTGATGTGCACAGAGGTGAGGTATCCCTCCTCGAAGCCGGCCTGAGCAACCGGCGTAACGGTCTTGTCCTCTCTGGCCACTCCGATCCAAGCCAGCCGATAACCGCCGACCTGGACGAGCGTCCGGCAGAAGGCCTGCAGCAGGGACTCTTCATCCGCGGCTTGAACGAGCACACGGTTGCATTCGGTCAGCGTGCGAAAGGCCCGGAAGATCCGATCGGGCGTTTCCTGCCCCAGGCGAAGCGCCTCCAGCTCCACCCCCCCGGGAACGGCCAGGCGCAGACGCTCGCACGGCTTCGAGTACTCGGCGAGGAACGGGGCGTTCGCCTGCCCGCTCGTCCCGGGATGAGACATGGT
>JBMFPK010000232.1:0-4193 GCA_049969155.1 Chloroflexia bacterium
GGCTTGCGCGGAAGGACCTTAAGAAGTCGGCGATCTTGAGGGCATCGCGGAACGTCTCGGGCCGCGTGCTGTCCACGAGGATGACCCAGCCGACCGCCTCCGCACAGAGGACCCACCAGAGGAAATCGACCGCTTGCAAGGCGGGGATGCCGAAGAGATGAAGCACCAGGTCCGGGGCCATCGTGAATCGCCCGAAATCCACGACGACCCTAGCGTCGGGCGGAGCCCCTTCCCCAGCAGGTCGGCGCTCCGTGGAGACAAGGCCGATATCGCTGATCGTGCGGACGAACTGCGTCTTGCCCGAGCCCCGCGCCCCGGTGACCAGCACGCTGACCGTCTGCAAGGGCCTTTCCTCCGTGGGACCTTGATCGGAGCCCTTTGGGAGGCCGGCCGGAGAAACGAGCATCCCTGCCGAAGCGCTGCCGCCTTAGGGCCCCCGCACCCGGTCGATCAGCCGATCGAACAGGCCGCGTTTTCCTTTTTCGGGAGGAGACGAAGGAGGCACCTCCGCTGCAGGGGCCTGCTTCTCCTTGACCAGCTCCACAAGGCCGGCCGACATAAACCCGTAGACAATGCGGCAGACCTCGAACTCGCTCAGACCTGTGCGCTCCGCGATCACGCGAAGTGAATCTTTCCCATTGATGCGGGCAAACACCCGCCACTCCTCAGGGGTCAGGTTCACTCCCCTCGCCCGCTCGCTCGGCTGATCCACGAACTTGACCACCTGATTGGTATCGGGAATCCGATCTCGGATGCGGCTCCACTCGTCGATGCGTCGAACCCCTTCGATGATGAGGTTCTCCACTCCGAGCGGAATGGTGATCATCACATCCTCGGGAGCCACCAACACGCCGGCATCGAAACGGAACTCTCCGTCCGGCCAGGTGAAGAGGCGATAGACCGTCTCCTCGATCTGGGTGCGGACGTAACGCTTGAGCTCTTCATCGGTGATGTATCCGAGTTCCACCAGGATAGCACCCAGCGGCTTCCCTGCGTGGGAAGTCTGCTGCAGGCGCAGAGCCTCGTCGCGCTGCTCGGCCGTGATCCGGCCCATGCGCACGAGCATCTCCCCCAGCCGCTCTTCTCGGCTGTACTGCGTGGCATAGACGAGCTTGCCCTTCTCGAAGTAGAGCGTCGCGGCGTCGTCTGCGCGCTTGATGGTCAACCGCCCCGTACGACGGCCACGATCCACCAGGTAAAGGAAGTCGGCCAGACTAAAGTCGCGGAGGTTCCCGACGAGCGCCATGCCTGCCCCCGGCCCACTACGCCGCACCGATCGAGCGGTATTATACCCCCGGAAAGGGGCGCCGTCAACCCGTCACACGTGGAACAGCGCCCGGGCGTTCTGGGTGGTAGCCCGCGCCAGCTCCTCGACCGGTTCCCCGCGCAGCGCGGCGACCTGCTCGGCAATCTCGACCAGGTAGGCGGGTTCGTTGCGCGTGCCCCGATGGCGTTGCGGCGGCAGCCAGGGACAATCGGTCTCCAGCAACAGCCGGTCCCTTGGCACCAGCCGCACCACTTCGGCGAGGCGCGTCGCTCGCGGATAAGTCACCGGCCCGGCAATGGAGAGGCAAAGCCCGAGCTCGAGGAAAGCCCGGGCCTCTTGAGGCGTCCCGGAAAAGCAGTGCATCACGCCGCGCGACCCTGCCCCGGCCCGGCGCAGCTCCTCCAGCAGGTCTCCCAACGCATCCCGTGCGTGGATCACCACCGGCAACCCCAGCTCCCGCGCCAGGTCCAGCTGCCGCCGGAAGAGCTCCCGCTGCGCAGGCCGGGGGGCGCGGTCGCGGTAGTAGTCCAGCCCAATTTCCCCCAGGGCGACCACACCGGGGGACGACGCCAGCGAACGAAGCATCTCCAGCTCCTGGACGCCGGTCTCCCCTGCATAATGGGGCTGGATACCCACGGCAGCATAGAGGCCGGGCTCACGCGCCAGGGCGACCGCCGCCCGGCTGCTCGGCAGATCGAACCCCACGACGAGCATCCGATCCACGCCCGCGCTCCGAGCCCGCGCCAGGACCTCGGAAAGGTCCGCGGCAAAAGCCTCGGTGTTCAGGTGGGTGTGCGTGTCAAAGAAGGACGGAGCGTTCGGTCCCTGCATGGGCCTACTCGGTAACCACGACACACGTCATCGTGTAGTTCACCCCTTCGATGGAATGGATGCGCTCCAGCACGAGCTGGCCGATCCGCTCGGCGCTATCTCCTTCGACCACGGCGATGACGTCATAGGGGCCGGCTACCGCGTCGGCCGCAACAACCCCGGGCAACGCCCGCACCTTCTGCGCTACCTGGGACACCTTACCGATCGCTGCCTCGATCAGCACGTACGCCCTCATCGTCGCACCCTCCTCTCCAGCCATCCGGACCTTCGAGTTCATCTTAGGGCAGGTGACCACCGATGTCAAGACCGCCGCTTTGACAACTGCGCACGGCCTCTGTATAATGCGGTCAACATGCCCAAGGGGGAGTGCCTATGGCGGAGGATGCGCTGGAAGACCGGCGCCGGTTTGCCCATACCCTGCTCAGCCCGCTGACCGTGATCCTAGGCGCGGCTGAAACCCTGGCGAACCAGATCCCACCGGAAGAGCCGATGTTGCGGGAAATGGCCGAGCTGATCCTCGAGCATGCCCGCCGCCTTCATACGACCCTGAATCGCCTGGCCGAAACCGCCGAAGTGCGCGGCAGCTCGGTGCATGCCCAGTGGAGAGAAGAGGAAAAGACAGACGGCTCCGCCGGCCCCGTGGAAGCCACCTTGCAGACGCCCGCGGCGATCGGGCCGCGGGAGGACCTTTCGCAGCCATCCCGCATCCTGATCCTCGACGATGATGCCGCGGCGCGCAAAGCGCTCGGGGACATCCTCCGGGAAGGCGGCTTCACCGTACTCGAAGCCGGGAGCAGCACGGAAGCGATCGACCTGGCGCGCCTTTCGCCTCCCGACCTGATCCTCCTCGACCTTAGCCTCCCGGTGGTGGACGGCCCGATGATGTACTCCGTATTCCAGGGGGACCCGATGTTGCGCCGTATCCCCATCGTGGTGACGACGGACGCACCGCGTCCGGAAGACGTGGGCTGGACGTTCCCCTGGGTTGTGCCCAAGCCGGCGTCTCCCCAGCAACTGCTGCAGACGATCGCGAGTGCTTTGGCCACTCCGCTCCACGAAGGACGTCGCACGGTGCTCATTGCGGACGACGAGCCCGGCGTGCGTGAAGAGATACGGCAGGCGCTTTCCGCACGGGGCTTTTTCGTACAGGAGGCGGGCTCCGGCGCAGAAGCCCTCACCCTCATCGCGCGGGAACCCCCGGACATCGTCGTTGTCGACCTGTATCTCCCCGACCTGGACGGGATGGAGATCGTCCGACAGTTGCGGGCGCAAGAGAACACGCTGACCTTGCCCGTGCTGTTCTTGTCCGTCGTCGACGACCCTATGGTGAAAGCGCAGGGACTCCGGCTGGGCGCCGACGACTACCTCGTCAAGCCCTTCTCGATCGTCGAGCTGAGCGCGCGGATCGAGGCGATCCTCCGCCGGAAGGCGCTCGAATTCTCCTTCAGCCCGAGCACACGCCTTCCGGGCAATATCGCCATCGAGCGAGAACTGCGGACGCGGGTTGCTTCAAGGCAGCCGTTTGCCGTCTGCTACGTGGACCTGGACAGTTTCAAGGCCTACAACGACGTCTACGGGTTTCTCAAAGGCGACGGGGTCATCCACCAGACCGCCCGGGTGCTGAGCGAGGCCATCCGGCAACACGGCGCCTCCGACGATTTCCTCGGCCACGTGGGCGGGGACGATTTCGTCCTGATCACTTCCCCAGAACGTGCCGATGCGATCTGCGAGCAGGCGGTGCGCGAGTTCGAACGGGTCATTCCGCTCTACTACGATGCGGAGGCCCGCACCCGCGGGTACATCGAGGCGCTGGACCGCCAGGGCCGGCCCGCGCGTTTCCCGTTGATGACCATGACCATCGTGATCGTGAGCACCGAGAGCAGCGCCATCGCCCATCCGGCGCAGCTGATCGACCTGATGCTCGGCCCCAAACAGCAGGCAAAGCAGACCCCGGGGAGTACCATCGTCCATGTCCGTGTGGATCTCCGCTCCAAGAGCGGCGCCGATGGATAACGAGGATGAGCTCGTCCGCGCCGCACAGACCGGCAGCCTGGAAGCCTTTAACCAGCTGGTCCTCGCCTATCAAGACCAGGTG
>JBMFPK010000233.1:0-4188 GCA_049969155.1 Chloroflexia bacterium
AAGTTTCAGCGTGCGGACGGTCGGGAAGTGGTGCTTGAGCGTTGGCCGGGGGAAGCGGGTCATCTACCGAAGGGTGCGCTACAAAGGGGAGGTGCCGGATGCCTCGGCGCCGGCTCGAAACGGCGGGAGGGTGTCCCGGCGCGTGGCTCATTGCGAGCGCCGGAGGCGCACCAGGAGGGCTATGGTCGTGGCCACCGCGGGCAGCAGGGTCAGGGGACCTCCTGGCCCGGGATCCAATATGAGCCAGAACGGTATGGCACTGCCCGACAAGAGGAGACCGTACCAAAGCCAGCGGCAGCGGTGTTCTTGGAGCACCGGGGAAGCGTAGGCGATCAGGATGGCGGCCAGAAGCCAGAGCACCAGGTCGTGCAGGTAGAGGTGTGGGCTGAGCATAGGAGTCAGAAGGATCGTGGCAGCATACTGGAGCGGAAAGCGCGTGCCGGCCGGTTGCCAGCGTCCGTGCCAAGCCCAGAGCAGGGCGCCGAGGGACGCCAGGGTGAGGCCGGCGCACAGCAGGAGAGCGGCTGTCCCGCCGCCCAGCAGGCGGAAAGAGAAGGCCCACCAGTTGTGCATCGATTCCGGAAAGATACCGTATTTCCCATGCAAGGCGGTGCTGGCGAACACGAGTTGTGCGTACCCTTGGAGGCCCGTTGCTCCGAGCACCGGGACCATCGGCAGGAGGAGCAGGAGCGTTCCTGTGAACAGGCCTGTGAGCGCTCGCCAGCGTCCTTTGCAAAGGAGGACAAGGGACAGCGGCAACAGGAGGGGCGGTTTGATCGAGCCCAGGGCCAGGACCAGGCCGGCCCGGAAATCGTGTCCGCGCTGCAGCAGCACGTAGGCCAGCGTCAGCCCGAGCAAGACCAGGAGTGCGGTCTGCCCTTGCATGAGATGGATGGAAAGCGGGTAGAAGGAGAGCACTGCGAGGATGCTGGTGAAGCCATGTGGTGCTTGCAGGCGCAGGTGCCGCTGCAGGAGGAAGAGGAAGCCGGCCACCAAGAGCAGGTTCAGAACCAGCCAAGCGAAGTACCCCGTGCGAAGCGAGCCCAGGCAAAAGGGGAGCAGGAAGGGCAGGATGGTGGGTGGGTAGTAGAAAGGTAGACCTCCGGAGGCGACCGTACGCGGCGTGATCAGCGCGGTCTGCAGGCGCATCTGCTCATCCAGGTTGTAGAGCAGAGGGCCGCGGCCGGCCAGGACCAGCCGCGCGCCGGTATAGAGGTTCAGGAAATCCCAGGCGACGGTTTGAAAGCTGGCCAGGCCGCCGGTGATGAGCGGCAGCCAGGATGAGAGGCAGATGGCAAGCAGGACAGTGTAGAATCCCCAGAGGAGAAGCGTGCGCCGGCCGATCTGGTGGGGTGTCACAGTACGCCGCCTTGCTACCTTTCTCGATGATGCCGCGTTCCATCCTGAGCCCGGAACGGTACTTCCCATTGCTGAGGAACCTGCCCCGCTTTGCCGAGGGAGCAGTTCCAGTATCTCCCTTTGGAGGCAATTATAGCGGACACGGGCGCGGTGCGCAAAACCGTTCCTGCGAGGCAGACGGGCGCGGCAGATGACTTGACAGCAGGGGTGAGGTATGGTAAAAAAGGTATTAAGGCGACGTAGCCAAGCGGCAAGGCAGCGGTCTGCAAAACCGCGATCGCCGGTTCGAATCCGGCCGTCGCCTTTTTGGAAACAGTTTTAACGGTTTATCTCGTTGGTCTTGTCATCCATCGGCAATTGGCCCAAGACCAGCTCCAGCTTGTAGCACATTGTAGGCAGCAAGTGGGCTGCCTGTGTGCCCCGTTTGGACATCCCCCGCAGCATCTTGCCATCTATGCTGATGCGCCAACGGAAGCCGGCGTCGGCCAGACAGCTGTTCACCTGCCGGATCCAGTCCCGGAGGGCTGTTTCCAGGGCTGTGGTGTCCGGATTCCTGAGCAGGCGAAACAACGTCACAGCATGGGCGAAGGGCATTGAACCAGTGGGAAGCCCGCGGCGATGCGAACTAAGGGCACTTTGCGAAGCCAGCGGGCAATGGACCACGGACCTCGTTCATCGGGGTGCTCGTGGCGTCGCTCGACCTGCGTTCGCTGAACGAACAGGTGGAGCAAGCGGCACTTGCCCACGGGGCGGTCTTGACCGTGGTCGATCGCCGAGGGACGATCCTGGCGCGCGTTCCGGAGGCCGGCGGTGGGTCGGCAAACGGGCTCCGGAGGAAAGCGTGCTTGCCGTATCCTAGGGACGACGCACGAGGGCACGATGGAGGCGGCGGGCGTAGATGGGGTGTGGCGCATCTACGGCTACGTTCCCGTTCAGGCCGGCAATCGAACGGTGGAGTACGTGATCGTGGGTGTGCCTTACGAGCAGGTGCGTGCCCCGGTCTCCCAGGCATCGCGCCTCAACTTTTCCATCCCGGATGGCGTCACGGCGATGGCGTTGCTGGCCGCCTGGATAGAGGGAGAACTGCTTCTCCTGTGGCGGGTAAAGGCCTTGCTTCTGGCTACGCGCCGGCTCGCCCGGGGCGACCTGGCGGCCCGCTCGGGATTGCCTTACGGAGTGGGGGAGTTTGCACGCTCGTCCGATGAGATGGCGGAGAGCCTGGAGCAGGCGCAGCGAAGCTCCCAGCTCCTGTTCGAGAACATGCCCGCCGGGCTTGTGAAACACGAGCGGAAGAGGATGGCACGGTGCGTGTCCTGGACCACTACCCGCCCGATCATCCTTACCCCAAGCAGATCCATGTGCGCTGGGATGACACGCCGGAGGGACGGGGGCCGACTGGGAAGGCCATCTGCAGCGCCTTTCCGCAGGTGGCGGCCGACTGGCTGACCGAACCATCGATCGGGCCGTGGGCAGAGGCCGCGCGGCAACACGGCTTCCGATGCAGTGCCGCGTTTCCCCTCGTGAGCCGGTGGCGCACGTTCGGTGCACCCAACGTCTATGTTGCCTGCCACCTCATTGTTCGGGTTCCTTTCCTAGAAGGGATAGTATCCGGCGCAGCAGGGCCAGCCGGGCTTCCTCGTCGGCGAAAGGCATCGGTTCTCCCTCCGGGAGGAGGGCCGTAGGTCGCCGCGCAGGGCCTGCGGCTGGGCCGAATGGACCAGCAGGCGCGGGATGAAGGTGTGGGTGGCGCGTAAGGCTATTCCTGGCTGTGGTTTGCTTACCAGCTGCGCAAGAGCGGGGGAAGAATGAGGCGCCACTGACCGCGCTCAACCGTGCATGTGTCATGTGTCGGCACCCATGTCGTAACCGGAGCCGTAGGGCCTGGAATCGATCGCTCTCTCTATCGGTCGTTAGCCCGGCATCTACCGCGCCGAGGTCGGGTCGGTGTGGTACTCACCCGCCGCTGGGTTCAAACGCGGGTCACCTGAGGTCGAGGGTGAAGATGGCGCCGCTGCCGCCCCAACGAGATGCGGCGAATCCGAAGCGCTGGGGCAAGACAGCGGACCGGCATCAGGTGGAAGCGTGTGTTGGGTGAGGCGCCAATTGACATGCGTCCTGGCCGAACAGCCCCCTCCCAGGGTAGCCCGACTTTTGGTATAATCGGGCCGGTGCCGAAGGGCCTCTGAATGCGTTCAAGCCTTGCTGCCAACGTGTCTGGCAATAGCCCCGCAATGGCACAGCGCATCAGGATGGCCTTTGGCCGACCAAAAGCAGCAGGAGCTGACCCGGATGCCGCTTTTCCGCCGCCCTCCCGTCGCAGAGTACCTCCTGGTCGGGCTCGGCAACCCCGGCGAGGCGTACGTCCGCACACGCCATAACGTTGGTTTCCGTTGCTTGAGCGTGCTCGCAGCGCGGCACCGCCTCTCCTTTCGGCAGAAGCACGGCCAGGCGCGGCTGGCCATAGGGGAGATCGCCGGCCGTCGCGTGGTCCTTGCCCGCCCCTATACGTATATGAACCGTAGCGGCACGGCCGTGGCCGACCTCCTGAAATGGCTCCAACTCCCCCTCGAACGGCTGCTCGTGATCCACGATGACCTCGACCTCCCCCTGGGGACGATCCGACTGCGGCCTCGGGGAAGCGCTGGCGGGCATCGTGGCATGCGCTCGATCATCGAAGCCCTGGGAACCGAGTCCTTCCCGCGCCTTCGCGTGGGCATCGGCCGGCCGGCCAACCCCGCCCAGGACCCGATCGACTATGTCCTCAGCCCCTTTACGGCGGAAGAAGAGCCCGTCCTTGCAGGCGTCCTTGAGCGGGCTGCGGACGCCGTG
>JBMFPK010000234.1:0-4171 GCA_049969155.1 Chloroflexia bacterium
CGAGTAGGGGTCGGAGGAGCCGTCGTCCGCCAGGGAGTGGCCGTGTGCCTGGGCAGGGTAGGAGGCGGCGTCACGGGGCGCGTGGGAGACGCGGGCGCGGTACTCGGGGAAGGAAGGCTCGGTGACGGCGAGACGAGGGTCGGCTGTGTGAAGGAGGGCGTTACCGTCAAGTGCGGCGATGGGGAACGGCTGCTCAGGAAGACGACCACGTTCAGGGCGACGATGAGGACGAGCAGCAGGGACAGCACCACGTAGAGCGTGCGCCGCTGTTCCGGCGCAGGACCCTCCTCGGACATTGGTGGCCTCCTCGATCCTCGTGCCCAGAGCCGAGACCGCCCCCATTGTAGCAAAAAGGGGAGGGATGTCAATCGCAGCACGTCCAGGTGTGGTATAATCGCGGTATCGGAACCCAGGCAGGCCGTCCATGCGTATCGCTTATTTCAGCCCTTTGAACCCCGTCCCTTCCGGCATCTCGGACTATTCCGAGGACCTCCTGCCCTACCTCGGGGCGGAGGCAGAGGTCGACCTGTTCATCGACCGGGGATATCGGCCCACGAACGCCGAGCTTATGGCCCACTTTGCTGTGTACCCCTACGACCGCTATCCGCGGATGGCCCGTCGGCGCGCCTACGATGTGAGGCTGTACCACGTGGGCAACAGCCCGGCGCACGACTACATCGTCTCCATGCTGGAACGTTTTCCCGGCGTGGTCGTGCTGCACGATGTGGTCCTTCACCACCTGATGCTGTGGCGCGCGGTTCGCCACGGGAATGGGGGGGTCTACCGTCAGGCCATGTCTGCCTACGGCGAAGCCGGCGATCGGGTCGCTTCCCGGATGCTGGCCGGCCAGCTGCTGGAGGAGGCCTTCGAGTACCCGCTCTGCGAGGGCGTGGTGCAGGTGGCCCAGGGAGTGATCGTCCACAGTCGGTACGCTGCCGAGCGGGTGCGTGCGATCCGCCCGGATGTGCCGCTGGCGGTCGTCCCCATGGGGGTGCCGCTGCCCGTGCTGCCGGAACGGGCGGAGGCACGCCGACATCTCGGACTGCCCTCCGAAAACTTGGTCATCGCCTCGTTCGGCCACGTCAACCCGTACAAGCGGCTCGAACCGGCCCTGCGCGCGTTCCGGCGGCTGAGGGCAGAATACCCGGACGCGCTCTTCCTGATCGTCGGCAGTCTCTCCCCGCACCTCGACCTGCCGGCGCTGATCGCACGGTTGGGGCTGGAGCCCGCCGTGCGCGTGACCGGTTTTGTCGATTTCGGGACTTTCCTGGGGTACCTGGCGGCGTGCGACATCTGCATCAACCTGCGGTACCCCACAGCTGGCGAAACCTCGGCCAGCCTCCTGCGCATCCTGGGCGCCGGGATTCCCACCCTGGTTTCACGGACGGGGGCGTTCGCCGAACTCCCCCCCGAAGTCGCCATCCAGGTCGATGTGGGACCCGAGGAGGAAGAGGAGATCTACGCCTTTTTGCGCTATCTGGCCGGCCATCCAGAAGCCCGCTCTTTCTTCTCGGAGCATGCCCGCAATTACGTCGCTTCTTGCCACACCCTTGAGGCAGCCGCTGCCGGATACCTGCGCTTTCTGGGCGAATGGACCGGAGTGCCGGTGCCGCAGCGGCTCACGCGCCCACCCCTCTTTGTGCCCCCGACCGCGCGGCCGGCCCCCGTTCCACTGGCTTCCGCAAGCCCGATGGCTCGTCCGAAAGCGGCCCTTGCTCTGGAGATCATCGCGGAGGCGCTGGTGGACGTTGGCCTGCGGGAGGACGACGAATCTTCCGTGCGGGCCGTCACGGAGGTGCTGCACAGCTTGCCGGAACTCCTGCAGGAAGAAACACCCCCTGGCGACCAGGTGCTCCCCCTGCGAGAGCCGCCCGGACGCCAGGGGCTTTAAGGGAAGGGAGTAACCTCAGTATATGCGAGTATCCCTTTCCTATCCGTAGTCGCGCTCACAATTTCGAGCCAATCCACCTGCACGCCCAGGGCGCGCGTGTCCGGCAGGGAAGGGTCGATTTCCCGGGGGACAAAGGTCGAGCTCCGCAGGGAGATCTCGACCATCTTGCCTTGCTGCAGGGTCAGAGCGTGGGTCTCGTAGAGGCTCCAAGTCGGACCGACCTGCCAGCGCGCGAGCAACGTTCCCCCGACCCACACCTCGACCGGGATGGCCGAGGCCTGCCCCAGGCGAGGTGCGGCCAGGCGCGCGCGAACCCGCACGGTCCCGGGCTGGGCGGCGGCCAGGCGGAAACGTCCCTCCCCATTCGTCCATCGGTAGGTGATGCCCCCGGCAGTTTCTGCGTCGTGGACCCCCTTCACGTAACCGTAGTCCAGGCCGTTCCCGAGGTCCAGACGTCGGATCGGCTCCAGGGAAAGGTGTTCCCAAGCCCAGGCAACCACGTCTCTCTCCGCCACATAGCGGCCGCGGAACGCTTCCCGCGCCTCTTCCAGCCTCCCCAGACGTCGCAGGACGTTTCCCAGCGCGGTGCTGCAGGGCAGGTAATTCGCCTGCCGGGACCAGCCCCAGCGGTAGGCCTTGGCCGCTTCCTCCAGACGGCCCATCTGCTCCAGCGCCCATCCCAGGTCGTAGCAGGTCTCGGGGTCCCGCGTGTCGGCGCGCAGCGCCCGTGTGTAGGCTTCCAGGGCCGCTTCACGTTGTCCAAGGACCCAGTGGACCTGTCCCACCGTCTGGTGAAAGCCGCGGCGCAGGTTCAAGGCCATCCAGTCCCACGGAGAATAGCGGACGAGGCAGTATCCCCATCCAAGGAGGGCCAGCACAAGGAACGCCCCCTTCAGGATGCGGCCGGGGCGGGGAGCGGCGAGTAGGCGTTTTCCTTCGGTTAGGGCGAGGCCGGCGTACGGGATGAGCGCTGGGAACAGGAGCTGGCGGTAGCGAGCTTCTGCGTGAAGCAGAAGCATCACGGCGATGTTGTAGAGCAGCCACAGGAGGAGGAGTGTTTTGCGGGAGTGCGCCGGAGCGAAAAACAGGGCAAACAGCGAGGCCACCGCGATCAGGACGTACAGGCCGTCGTCCAAGAGGAGCGCCAGCAAGAAATAGGCCAGCGACGGCTTCCGGTAAGGGAGCGGCAGGAAGCGATCCTCGATCGGCTTGATGCGGAAAAGGAGGCGGAACGTCCAGGGGATCCGTCGCAGGACGATGCCCGGGTCCTCGCGCAAGCGCTCTCGCCACTTCTGGATCGCGAATTGCTGCCGGTCCGCGGGGTTGGGGATCGCCTCCAGCTGCCGGTTGATCTCGTCGATCGTCTCGTGGGGCTCGTAGAAGGCCCATAGGCTGTACGATGCGCCGGTGTCGAGCGGGATGAATCGGCCGTAGGCGAGCGCGTTGCGGACCGTCCATGGGGCGATGGTGAGCAGCGCGGCGAGGGCGAAAAGCCCCGCAACGAGCCAGCGGCGCCGGCCGGGTGCCGCGCGGCGCAAGTTGAGGTAGAGCCATCCTGCGGCGAAGGGCAGGAAAGCGAGTGCTACCGCGCGCGTGAGCGCGCACAGTCCGAGCGCAAGGCCACCGACAACCGCCCAGATCTGCTGCCGCCCCGGCGGGGCATCCGGCACCTGAAAGAGCAACAGGAAAAAGGCCACGAGGAGGGAGGTGAAGAGTGTCTCCGACATAAAGAGGGAGGGGAAGGTGGCAAAGGGGAGGAGCAGGGCCGTCAGGAGCGCCGAAAGGAGCGCGGGGTCTTCGCGGGCGAAGAGCCGCCGCGCGAGCAGGTAAATCCCGGGCACGGTTGCCGTGCTAAGCAGCACCTGGGCCATGGTCGCCCAGCGGGTGTTGTCCCCGCCCAGGCGCAAGAAGAAGGCCAGGAAGAGCGGGTAGAGCGGGGCACGCAGCCAGCGGTAATGGTCGTAGAAGCGAAAGCCGTAGCCGTGAGCAAGGTCGAAAGCCACCGGCAAGTACTCGGTCTCGTCGTTCGCCAGCGGATGGTCGGGCCGGTTCCACAGCCAGAGGCGGAGGGCCAGCGCAAGAAGGCAGATCCAGAGGAGTGGCCAGCCACGCCACCCGCTATCCTGTCGCGTTTGTCCGTTCCGCGGCTGTCGCGCCATAGCCCCCTAGTCCTCGTAGCCGTCCGGATGGCGCCGATGCCACTCCCAGGCGCTGGCAACGATGGCCTGCAGGCTGGGAAAGCGCGGTTCCCAACCGAGTTCGCGGCGGATCCGCTCGGAG
>JBMFPK010000235.1:0-4163 GCA_049969155.1 Chloroflexia bacterium
GTTCGACACGTTGGAGAGCCCGCAGGTCGTGCGTGGTGGCGGATCGCACAGGAACTTGCAGGCCCGAACGGCCTCGACGACCTCCTTCGGGTGCTCCTGCATCCCCTTGACCGTGAGCACCACCGGGTCGATGTAGAGGTCCTCCATCGGGAGGCCATACTGCTGGGCCGCCGGGATCAGGTGCTCCATCGCGATATTGATGCGCGCATCCGCGTTGGCCGGCATCCCGCTCTGCTCCAGGGTCAGCGCGACCACCCCCGCACCGTACTCCACGGCCAGGGAGAACACGCGCTCCGTCCGCTCGGGATTCCCGGCGATCGAGCCCGGGTTGAGGATATGCTTGCGCCCGGGGACCGCCTTCAGGCCGGCCTCGACCGCGTCCAAGTTCGTGGTGTCGAAGGAAAGCGGCACGTTGACCACCTCCGCGATCGTCCCGGCCAGCCATGCCATGACCTCGGGGCCGTCCTTCTTGCGGGGCCCGATGTTCAGATCGATCACGTGAGCCCCCGCAGCGACCATCCGCCGGGCCAGGTCCTGAAAGAAGGCCGCGTCCCGGTTCTCGATGGCCTGCTGCACACGGACGGCGCGGATCTGGATGTTCTCGGCAATGACCAGCATGGAACCCTCCTTGACTAGGCTGTTGCCCGCTCATCCCCGGCTTCGCTGCGCGAGGAAGTCTCCGCCGGACCTGGTGCCGCGACCCGGATCCAGCCGCGGCGCAGGGCGTAGATCACCGCCGACGTGCGGTCGTTCACCTGGAGCTTGCGCAGGATCGCCGTGACGTGATTCTTCACCGTCTGGCTGCTGATGTACAGCCGATCGGCGATCTCCTTGTTCGTCAACCCCTGCGCCATGCAATCGAGGATCTCGATCTCCCGACTGGTCAGCGGCGAGAAGAGGGAACCCAGCTCCTCCTCCGCGGCGGCCAGTTCGCGGAATTGATGGAGCACTCGGGTCGCGATATGGGGTTTGCCGAAGACGTGCTCGTCGATCAGGTAGGTTCCCCGGCCCACTTCCCGGATCACCTGAACGAGTTGCTGCGGTTGGATGTCCTTGGAAAAATAAGCGGAGGCACCGGCCTTGATCGCGTTGAACAGCTGCTCGTCGTCCTCGTAGACGGTGAGCACAATCAGGCTGGCCTGGGGCTGCCGGCGCTTGATCACCCGGGCGACTTCCAGCCCGTTCAGCCCGGGCAGGCTGATGTCGATCAACACGACATCCGGCGCAAGTTCCTCCGCAAGACGGATCGCTTCCTGCCCATCCCCGGCCTCGCCGACGACCCGCAGATCCGGCTCCCGCTCCAGCACGGCCCGCACGCCCTGGCGGAACAGCGGATGGTCGTCGACGATCAGGACGGTAAGGGTTTCGCCTACCCGAACCATGTCATCCCCCCTCGAAACCGCCGGGCACGTCCGGAAGGCGCAGCATCACAACGGTCCCCTCTCCAGGACGGCTGTCGATGCGAAACTGCGCCCCGATCAGCTGCGCCCGCTCGCGCATCCCGCGTATCCCCCAGTGCTCCTGATGTTCCCACAAGAGATCGGTGTCCAACCCGATCCCATCGTCCACCACCTGCACCGTCCAGCCCGCCGGCTCCACAAAGGCCTCTACCGCGATGCGCCCGGCCCGGGCGTGCCGTATAGCGTTGCGCAGCGCCTCCTGAACGATGCGGTAGATGGCGACCTTCTCCTCCTGCGCAAGTTCCCGTGGCGGCGGAACCCAGCGCAGCTCGATTTTGGCGCCGCAGGAGGCTTCCAGATCCCGGACGTACCGCTCGATCTGGCTATCCAGCGTCTCGTCGGCCACCGGGGAGGGGCGCAACTCGTAGATCAGGCGCCGCACTTCCTGGAGCCCCAATCGGACTTCCCGCACAAGGCGCTCCAGCTCCTGCTGCGCGGCCCCCACCTCCGGGGGAAGAGTTCTGCGCAGCTCTTCCAGCCCGAGCGCAACCGAGGCCAGCAGTTGTGCCGGCCCGTCGTGTACCTCGCGCGCCAGCGCGCTGCGCTCCTCTTCTCGCCCGTAGAGCGCCTGGGAACGCAGTGCCATCTCCCAGGGGTCGTATGGCCGGCCGGCCTGCGGGGCGCACAGGGAACGGGCGCTCATTTGCAAGTGACGCAGCAACAACTCGAGCCGCCGCTCCCGCTCCTCCGCCGCCCCCACCGCCTGGTGCAGCTGCTCTTCCGTACGCCTGAGGGCATCCAGCTGCTCCCGGAGTTTCTCCACATCCCCGACCGCTCCCCCCTCCGCAGCCAGCCGCAGGCGCACGTCGACCTCGTCGCGCAGGCGCGTCAGCTGGCGCACCTCTGCCTCCAGGGCCCGCCGCTCCTCGGTGGCCTGCTCCAGAAGACAGCGTAGCTCCTCGCAGGAGCGCTCCGCCAGCACTTCCGCCTGACGTAGGAGAGGGCTTTCCCCAAAGCGCTCGGCCGGTAACGAGCCGGACATAGGCCTCTCCTCATATCTCGTTGTTTCAGTATAACATAGCCCGGACGCGATAGCAACCGCGATCGCCAAGGGTCGGCAGATCCAACGGTCGAAGGGACGCAACCCCCGCGGGCCCGTCGAGAGCAGCGGCCCTGCCCCTCTCCAAGGACGGCAACCGTCCACACACCGTCTCGGGACCAGACCGGCGGATTGCCACCTCTAGGCGCCCAGCAGGTGCAGGACGATCGTCAGGGTGAAGAGGCTTGCCAGGGTTGTGCCCACGACCACCGTGGATACGAACCGCGGGGCCGTGTCGAACTCGGTGGAGAGGATCACCGAGATCACCGCGGTGGGCATAGCCGCCTCGAGAATCGTCACCTGGGCCGAAAGCCCGCTCAGCCCGAGCAGCCGCACAAGGCCCCAAGCAACCAGCGGGGAGACGGCCAACCGTGTCATCCCGGCCAGCAGCATACGCCAGGAGAAGGGCGCGCGTTTGTCCCCAGCCAGCTGCATCCCGAGCACCAGGGAAAAGACCGGGATCGCAGCTTGAGAGAGGATCTTCACACCACGGTAGAGGCTGGTCAACCAGCCGATCTGCTGCCCTCCGACGAGGAGCGCATCTCCAGCCTGTGCCCCCAACAGCCGCAGGAGCAACGCGAGAAGCACCCCGTAGACCATAGGGACCTGCAGCACCTGCCTCAAGGCTTCCTTCGCGCCGCCGGCGTGGCCTCGGGCGGCGACATAGACGCCCAGCGAGTTCGCCAGGAGCGCCGCGCCGATAGCAAAGACCGTCGCCCGCTCCAGCCCGGGATTCCCGAAGGCCAGCAGCACCACCGGAAAGCCGTAGTTCGTCGAGTTGATCAGGAGCGAGGCCAGCACAAAGCCGCTGTGCTCCGGGGGCGGGAGCCGCAGGAGGCGTCCGATCCCCCATGAGAAGGTCAGCACGATGGCAAAGAGGAGAACGACGCTCAAAAAGATCCGACCGGCCTCTCCCGCCGTCACCTGGGTCTCCATCAGCGAGACGAAGACGATGGCCGGTGCGAGGAAGTAGAGGGCCAGCCGGGAAAAGGGTCGGGGGTCGAGACGGCCCACGCGGCGCGCGAGGAACCCGGCCCCCCAGACGACGGTCAACGGCAACAGCACCCGCAGGAAGATATTCAGCAAATCGGCCATCAGCGTGCCTGTACGTAGTTGAGGATCATCTGGTCGACCACGTGCTCCACCGGGGCGCGGTCATCCGTGAAGAGGACCCCTTCCCCGGCCCACTCGCGCGTGTGCTCGCGCACATAGGCGACCACGTGGCGCAGCACGGGGTGCTCCAAGCGGGCGGTGTTCTGGTCCAACTCGGAAAGCGAACTGGGCCGCACCGTCGCCACCACGATGCTGTTCGTCACCGCCTGTCCGGGGAGGTCGATCACAAACACCGTCGAGAAGACCTGCCGCATGGTGGCGGCGATCGCGTCCACCAGCCGGTCATCGCCCACGACGTGCCCGACGTTGATCGCGCACACCCCGTTGCTTTCCAAATGGGCCCGCACCTGCGCGAAGAACTCCTCGGTGGTCAGGTGGAACGGGATGTAGGGCTGACGGTAGGCATCGATGAAGACGAGGTCATAGTGCCGAGGGACTGTGCTCAGGAAATACCGTCCATCCTGCACGTAGACGTGCAGGATGCCCCGGGCTTCCTCGTCCCCCATCCGGAAATAGCGCCGCCCCACCTCCACGATCTCCGGGTCCAGCTC
>JBMFPK010000236.1:0-4161 GCA_049969155.1 Chloroflexia bacterium
CGGTCGCTCCATGGCCAGCTCGCTTGGGCGAACGCGGAAGGCCTGCACGAGGGCGGGGTAAATCGCCCCGAGCACGAGGAGGCAGATGAGCCAGGTTGCCCCTGCGGCCACGAGCAGTCGCCATCGGCGCCGCCAGAGGTTGACAAGGAGCAGCACGGCACAACCGAGCACAATCCAGGTGAGGATCGCGTATGCTGGCCAGCGCGCGTGTACGTCCGTGTAGCCGGCCCCGAAGGCCGCCCCGTGGCGCGAGTAGAGGAGCTGATAGATCTTCAGACGGTAATCCCAGGCCTTGACCAGCAGGAAGAGCACGCCGAGCAACGATAGGTGAGCGAGCACGCGCGGAGGAAAGCCCCTGCGCCGCAGCCCCAATAGGTAGATCAACCCCGTCCCGACCAGCGCGATCCCCGTCAGCCACAGCAGCGCGTTCCTCAGGTCGACCAGCAGGCGCAGGCGGAAGAGGTAAAAGCCGAGATCCCGTCTGAAGAGGGGATCGTGGATCCCCACCTCTGCCCCGTACAGGAACCGCAGCACGCGCATCCATTTGCCTTGGGCTGCTTGGCCGAAAATGAACCCCGCCACCCCAGCGAGTATCCAAAGGAGGGAGGGCAGGATACTGCCGCGCGTCGGGAGGGTGGTTGTCCGTTCATCCGCCTTTCCCTTTCGCCCGGAGGTCCCTCGCACGGCCACCTGCCAGGAAATGCCGAGGAACAGGCTCGAGATAACCGAAACGGCCAGGAAAAGTAGCAAGCGCGTCAGCAACTGGGTGCGGAAGACCTGCCCGTAGCCCAAGTGGTCAAACCAGAGCCAGTCCGTGTAGAGACGGACTCCGAGGGTGAGCGCAAGGATAAGGAGGGCAAGCCCCACAGCCGCTGCGATCCACCACTTCCGCTGCCCGGAGTGGCGTGGGCCACCCCAAATCCCCCGGCGCCTCAGGTAGACCCCGAGGCCGATCAGGTCGACCAGCACGAACAGGCCGATGAGCGCCGCCCACGCACGCGAGCTGATCAAGACCAGGAGAACGATTGTCAAGATGCAAGCCAGCGCGATGATCAGGCGTTTGTCTCGAAGCATGAGAGTCTCCGTCTGCCCTTTCTCAAGCAAGGCGCTCCGTGCCTAGAGCATCTACCTGCCTTGCTATGCCGACCGCGATCTGTGTGGCCCGTTCCAACACCTCGGGGTAGATCCGGACAGCCGTATCGGTTGGCCAGTGCCAATCGGCCGGAAGTCCGCCTTCCAGCGCCATCAGGCTGATCGACCGGTAGCCCCGCACCAGGGATACCTGTGCGTCCGTAACCATCGCGCGGAACGGGCGGAACGCCATCTTGGGGCTGCTCTGCCGCGCAAGGTCGAGCAGCAGAGGATCGGCTCGGTGGGGCCAGAGCATCCCCTCGGCGGTGATGATTCTGAGCTCTCCCCGGCCCACGTGGTCCAGGTTCACGATGAAGGCTTCCTGCTTCGGGAACGGGTAATGGCGGAGGAAATGCCGCATCCCGTGGGCCCCGGATTCTTTGCAGCCCGTGGCAACGAACCACAAGGCCGTCTGCTCGAGGTCGGTGAGCTCTTCCGCCAGGCGCAGGAGCACCGCCACCCCGGAAGCGTTGTCGTTCGCGCCAGGCACGAAGGGCATCAGTGTTTCCCGATGCACAAGCAGGAGGAATGACAGGCCAAGATATCCCGCCGAGAACCCCTGCACGTAACCCAGCCAGGGGGTTCCCAATGCCCATTGCAGCCCCAGCAGTGCCGGCAGGGATACCAGTGCGAACCCCGTCAGGAGGAAGGAAAAGCGAAAGCCCGCGACCCATCGCGGATGGAACGGAAGAGCGGCACGCGAGGAGTCCAGGTGCGCGACGAAGATCAGGTGTCGGCGTCCTTCACGGACCGGCGCTCGCGTTCCGATCACGTTCTGACTCTTGCCCGAAGGCAGCCAGGAGGACACGACGGGGAACGAGAACGTTTCCAGCACGAATCCCAGCAGGACCAGCAGGCTTATCGCAAAGGCGCCCGGTCGGGTGAAGCGGTACAGCAGGGGCGAAGCCGCACCGAGCAGGAACAGCAACCCGTACGGTAGGCTGAACGTCGCCACGGCGCGGAACGGCTGAACCTCTACCTCCACTCCCGCCTCGCGCATCCTTGCATTCACATAGGCCGCTGCCTGTGCCTCTGCTGCGGACGTCGGTGGGCGAGGGCCGATCGTTTCGGCCAGGAACCGCACGGTCTCCATCGGCTCGCGCATTTCACGCTCCTTCGTGAAACCATACGGCCCGGTCGACGCCAGGTTGCAACCTGTTGCGCCTGGCTACAACTCCAGTGCCTCGCTCCCGAAGAAAGGCTGGGGAACGGCACGGGAAGCATAACCGTAGGCTGGATATGCGGCCCGCTTCGGGTGAAGCCCAGCCCTATGGGGAAGCTGCCAGCGCCTCCTTCAGTACCCGGATTGCCGGGATGGACGTCGGGTCCGCGCGGTAGAGCATTGCGAGGTAGTAGCTTGTGGCATCGCCCAGCAGCACGGTCGTGAGGATCTGTGCCAGAGCGCTGCACCCACGGCCGGCCACCGTCCGGCAGGGTGTGCCGCTCTCTTCCAGGATCTGGCGCGTGATGGTCGTGCGCAAGCGGTTGCGCGGGTGGTCGGCGTCCGAAGTCAGCAGGACAGCCCGGATGTTTGACGCAAGGCGTGGAGGGTGCGCCGTGCCCGCAACGACGTTGTGGTCCATCTCGGGGAGTTCCTCGAAAATGGCCCAGGATTTGCTGTTCTCGTTGAGCTGTCCTTTCCAGCGCCGCGCGACCGGAGCGAGCAGCCCGGAACCGGAGATGAACGGAAGGTGGCCGTGGAGCCAGCGTGCCAGTTCCTTCGCCGGATTGCGCTCCTCCGGGGTTTCCGGACGTACCTCCAGCAGGAGTTCCTCGAGGAGCGATACGGCTTCCTCGACTTGCGGTGTTGGGTCGGGGAACAGCTGCAGGCGCACGAGGACGCCGAGCAGGAGGAGGAAGCTGTAACCCAGCGCCTCGCGCGGCTGGGCAGGGTAATCGAAGCGAAGCACCGGGATCCCCCAGTCCTGCGCGCGCCGTTCGAGCTCGCCCCCGGTGGTCACCGCGACCAGCGTCGCGCCGCGTCGCCAGGCCTCTTCCGCGGCGGAAAGGGTTTCCTCCGTATCCCCGGAGTAGCTCGAGGCGATCACAAGCGCGTTTCCGCTGGCAAATGCAGGGAGGCCGTAATCGCGGTGCACCCAAACCGGCACAGACGCCCAGCGCTCGGCGAGCGCGCGCAGCAGGTCTCCCGCGATGGCCGATCCGCCCATGCCGGCAATGACCACGATGCGCGGCGGAGCAGGCAGTATCGGCGGCGACCAGGCCATCGCGATCTCCCAAGCGCGACGGCACTGCCCGGGGAGGTCGAAGAGCCGCGTTCCCGCGCGGGAGCGGTCGATCTCCAGGTAGATGTTAGGATCGTCCAGGTCCGGAAGAGGGAGAATTGTCGCCACACCGTCCTCCTTCACTCGGGCGGTTTCCCCGCCCGGGCGAGAGTATAGCACAAGGGTAGGCGGCAGGTCAAGCGTTTGCGCCGCCCCTGCAAACCTGGTACAATAGGGCCACGCGGCACTGTTGGAGGGGTCATCGTCCGATGGCATATACCTTTACCCTGGCGAATCAGAAAGGCGGCGTAGGGAAGACGACCACTGCGGTCAACCTGAGCGCCTTCTTGGCCAGACAGGGATACCGAGTACTCCTGGTGGACGGGGATCCCCAGGGAAACGCGACCACCAGCCTGGGAATACCGAAGCAAGGACTGCGGGCGACGTTGTACGAAGCGCTGTTGGATCATCTGCCGCTGGACCAGGTGATCGTCCCAACCGGGCGCGCTCGGCTCGATCTGGTTCCGGCTACCGTGCAGCTCGCTGGGGCCACGGTAGAGCTCCTGGCCCAGGAAGGCCGAGAGCAACGGCTGGAGCAGGTGTTGCGGCCCTACCGGGACCTCTACGATTTTGTCTGCATCGATGCCCCCCCGTCGCTGGGGTTGCTCACGGTGAACGCTTTGGTCGCCTCTCAGGGGGTGCTTATCCCGCTCCAGTGCGAGTACCTGGCGATGGAGGGCCTGGCACAGCTCCTGGGTACCGTACGGCGCATTCAGGAACACCTGAACCCGCATCTGCACTTGATCGG
>JBMFPK010000237.1:0-4157 GCA_049969155.1 Chloroflexia bacterium
CGGCTGGCCGGCGGCGATGCTACCCGCTCCATCAGCGGACGACCTGAATCGCCACCTCCCGGCTGCGCACCTTGTTGCCCTGGCCGTCCACCCCTTCCGCCCAGAAGCGGTGGGTCCCCTCAGAAAGCACCCAGAAGGTTGTGTACGGCGGGTGAGTGAACTGGGCCAGGGGCTTTCCGTCGGCATAGAGCGTGACCTCGATCCACTGTGCGGCCGCGTCGGGTCGCGCGGCGACGCGGAGGCGCTGCGCTTCGAGCGGCAGGCCCGGATCCAACCGGAACACCGCTCCGGCATCCGGCGCCGTCATGGTGAGCGGAGGGGAGGCGCCCTCGAAAGTCTGCCCGGAGCCGATTCCTCGCGGGAATTTCGTAGGGAAGATGGGAAAACCCTGCTGCCGGGCCCATTCCTCGGCTTCCCGCGGAAAGAGGGTGTAGACGGCCTCGATCACGCGCTCCGGAGGCGTGTCCGAAGTCGCAGGCTGCCCCGTCGCACGGTCGATCGCCACCCGGACGTGCATGTCGCACGCCTCCTCCGGTTCCGTGCCGGGCAGAAAGAGCTCGGTGACGCGGTGCGGGCAGACATCCGTAGGCCGCTTTCCTGAGAGCGCGCAGACCTCCGCCTCGACGAGGCCGGCCGGCCGTTCGAACGCGCGCGGGGGTTTGCCCTTCAGGGCCAGTTCCATGACATCGTGCCAGATCGGCGCGGCGCCGCTGATGCCCGACACCTCCCACATCGGCTCGTTGTCCGCGTTCCCCACCCATACGCCGACCACAAGCTCCGGCGTGTAGCCGATCGTCCAGTTGCCCCGGTAGTCGGTCGTGGTGCCCGTTTTCACCGCTGCCGGCCGGGACAGTTTCAGTACGCTCTCCTCCCCGAAGGTCGGGATGCGGGCGGAGTCGTCGCTCAGGATGTCCGTGATCAGGTAGGCGACGCGTTCGTCCAGCACCTGCCGACCTACCCCGCTCGGTGCGGACCAGATGACCCTTCCCCTCGCATCCTCGACCCGCAGCACCGCCAGAGGATGCACGGCGCGTCCGCCGTTGGCAAAGGCAGCGTACGCCGCCGTGAGCTCGAGCAGGCGCACCTCGCCTCCACCCAAGGTGACCGCCAGCCCTAGGTGGGGGTTATCCAGCGTGGTGATCCCGAGGTCGCGGGCCAGGTCCGTCATCCGCTCCACCCCGATCGCGTCGAGCAGCTTGACGGCTACCACGTTGTACGAAGAAGCCAGCGCCTCCCTGAGGCGCACCGGGCCGTGGTATCGCAGATCGTAGTTCTGGGGCACGTAGGGTTCCCCTTCCCGGGTGACAAAGGCCGTGCGCACATCCCACACCACGGAGGCGGCAGTCCAGCGGCCGCTTGCCAAGGCAGCGGCGTAGGTAATGGGCTTGATGGAGGAACCCGGCTGGCGCAGTGCAGTGGTCCCGTTGACTGCCCCATCGATACGGGCGGAGAAATAGTCCGGGCTACCGACCATGGCGAGGATTTCGCCCGTCTGCGGATCCAGCGCGACCACCGCCCCGTTGCGCACGTTGTGCCCGCCCGGCGGGCAGTCCCACATCCGCCCGTTGCAGCGGGCCAGAAGGGCGAGCCGGTTACGGACGATATCGCGCACGGCCTCGTTCAGGTCGAGATCGAGCGTGGTGTAGATCCGCAATCCGCCTTCTTCGAGCCTTTCCCGTCCCACTTCCCGTTCCAAGAGAGACCGCACGTACATCACAAAGTGTGGCGCGCGGATCGGAAAGGGCGCCGACGCGAAGGCAAGGTTCTCCTCGCTTGCCAGCCGGGCCTCTTCGGGGGTGATGTACCCCTGGCGCACCATCAGGTTCAGGACGACGGCCTGGCGCTTCCGGGCAGCTTCCGGATTCTCGAGGGGGTTGTAGGCCGTCGGAGCCTGTGGCAGGCCGGCGAGCAGCGCGCACTCGGCCAAGTCCAGGTCCCGGACATGCTTTCCGAAGTAGGTCTGTGCGGCCGCTTCCACGCCGTAAGCCATACTGCCGTAGTAGGTCTCGTTCAGGTAGAGTTCCAGGATCTCGTCCTTTGTGTAACGCCGGGAGAGCTTCCAAGCTAGGACGGTCTCCCGCAATTTTCGCGCCAGGCTGCGTCGGCTGCGCTCCCCGGGGTCAAGAAGCAAGTTCCGGGCGAGCTGCTGGGTGATCGTGCTACCCCCGGAGAGCACCTCGCCTCCCCGTAGGTTGATCCACAGAGCACGTGCCAGGCCCCGAAGGTCCACTCCGGGGTTGCGGTAGAAGCTGGCGTCCTCAGCGGCGATGGTGGCCAGCCGGAGCCACTCGGGAATCTCCGCGAGCCGAACCGGGGTGTGACGCCCCCCTTCCCCTGCGGGCATTTCGTAGAGCAGGCGCCCGTTCCGATCGTACACCGCGTTGCTGGGCGGGGCGGCGCGATCCGAAAGTCCTTCCACCTCGGGCAGCCCATGCAGAATCCAGGCGGCAAGGCCCAGCGCGCCCAGCGTGGCTGCCAGAAGAAGGCTACGGCTGACAAGCCATATCCATCGGATCAAGGTTGGCTCCGTTTGCTCGCGCAAGCTGGTTGCGCCACACCGGCTCGAGCGTGCCCCGTTGCGGCATCGTTCACGGTACGCGACCCGGGCTCGTGCCGCACGATGTTCTCCCTACCGTTGGGCAACGCCTTTCGAACGTCTCCCAGCGCAGCCTCAGTATAGCACACTGCCGGACGGGTGTCCACCGTTCTTTGACAGGCCTCACCTTTTCGGCTATACTGAAGTCGATCTCAGCCACAAGGAGTCCCGAGTTGGCGGCACGGGCAGGAAACCTTCTGCCCGGCGATCTATGTTTGGGTACCTGGGCCAGAAATGGAGGTGCTGCATGAAGCGTCGATGGCTCGTTGTCGGGCTGACCCTGCTTGTGGGCATATCCATGCTCGTCGGCTGCGGGACCCGGGCTCGGACGGTTGCTGTGGTCAACGGGGTGATCCTCACCGATCGGGATCTGGACCGGGAGATGCGGCACACGCGCGCCGTCTATCTGGCCCACTACAACATCGACCTCTCGGATCCCAAGAACGCGGACCTGTTGGCCCAGGTACGCCGGGAGGCCCTGGAACGCATCATCGACCAGGAGCTCGTGCGGCAGATCGCCGCCGGCCTCTTCCCGCCTTCCGAGGAGGGACAGCCGTCCTATGCGGTGGAGGTTGCGGATGCGGAGGTCGAAGCGCGGGCGGCACAGTACGAAGCGCAGGCGGGAGGTCGGGAGGAGCTCCTTACCCAGAATGGCTTCGAATCGTACGGTGAATTCCTGGATTTCGTACGGGGCGAACTGCGCGTGGAAAAGCTCACCCAGGCGTACGGCCTGGCAGAGCAGGTGCACCTACGGCATATCGTGGTCGCGACCGAGGAGGAGGCCCGTCAGGTGCTCGCGCGCCTGAGGGCCGGTGAGGATTTCGCCAAGGTCGCGCAGGAAGTCTCGCTGGACAAGGGGACGGCTGACAAGGGAGGGGAGATCGGCTGGATCGGCCGAGGCAGCAGCGTGCCGGCGATCGAGCAAGTCGCCTTTTCCCTTGCGGAGGGGCAGTTGAGCGAGCCGGTACAGACTTCGTACGGTTTTCACATCCTTCAGGTATTGGAGCGCCAGTCGCGCCCCGATCCAATGGTTTTTCAGGAATGGTTCGAGAGTCTGAAAGCGCGCGCGACCATCGAACGCTTGGGCCCCTGATTTCCTGGATGGGAGGCGGACATGGCGACGGAGGAGGACAGCCCGAGGATCCTCGGGCTGGAGAACCGTCAGCTGATCGCCGAGATCCTGTGCGATCTCTTGCGCGAGGCCCGGTTCTACCCCTTGCTTGCTGCGTCGCTCGACCTGGTCCCTTCGATGCTACGAAGGGACCCGCCAGAAATCGTCCTTGCGGACCTGGGTTGGCTCCAGAAAGCTCCGGAAGCGTTGCGTGGGGCGTTCGAGGAAGCGCTCCAGGAAACGCGTGTGCCAGTCGTCCATTTCTCCTGTGCCCCGGTGCCGGGGGCAGAGGGGGTCCCGCTGCTGCGCTCTCCGAGCGATTTCGCGACCGTCGTGGACGCGCTCTGGCAGGCCGTGCGGCGCAAGCGCTGGCCGCTGGGAATGGTGCTGGTGGAGATGGGCGCGATCCGCCTCCAGGAGCTGGAGGTCGTGTTGCGGATCCAGAAGGAG
>JBMFPK010000238.1:0-4153 GCA_049969155.1 Chloroflexia bacterium
GGCCCTCTGAGCGACGAGGAATGGGAGATCATGCGCAGGCATCCGGTCCTTGCCTACGAGATGCTTTCCCCCATCGAGTACCTTCGCCCCGCGCTGGATATCCCCTACGCGCATCACGAACGGTGGGACGGCAGCGGCTATCCCCGCGGCCTGAAGGGAGAGGAGATCCCGCTCGCGGCGCGAATCTTCGCGGTTGTGGACGTGTGGGATGCGCTCACGAGCGACCGCCCCTACCGGCCGGCCTGGTCGCGCGCCGAAGCCCTGGCATACATCCGCGAGAACGCGGGGAAGCTGTTCGATCCGTGGGTGGTCGAAGTCTTCCTCCGGGAGATCGAGAAGGAGGAGCACTGATGCGCGGAACTGTCGTGCCGACTGCCGGTGAAGATCATCGGGCCGCGCACAGCCGAGGGAGAGCCAGATCGGGCTTGTCCCGCCTCGCCTACACCCAGATCTGAAGCAGGCGGAAGGCACCCGTCTCCAGCCTGGCACCAGCGGCTGGGAGTTCCCGGCCGTCCGCTAGCACGCGCCGGCAGGTGCATCCGTGGACGACGACGTGCACGGACGTATAGCCGAACGGGAACGCCCCCTCCTCTTCCCGCACGACATCCAGGCGATCTCCTTCCCAGCGCAAGGAGAACCGATCCACCCGCCAATCCCCATAGCCATCTCCTGCATCCATGTAGAGGGCCGTCTGCGCTTCTTCCCCCGGGAGTGCATACAGGTGCAGCCACAGGCCTCCGTCCTCCTCCATCGGGAGGAGGGCACCGGCCCGCACGAACAACGGGATGCGCGCCAACGGGGCCTCTACCTCCACGGCCTTCCCACCTTCATCTACCCGATCCGTCCAAAAGTCCAGCCACCGTCCCCTGGGGAGCCGGACCTGCCGTCGTACGGCGCCCTGCTGCACAATCGGGGCCACAAGGAGGGCGTCGCCGAGCAGGAAGGCGTCGTCCACATCCCACAACGTTTCGTCCTGTGGATCCAGCCAGAAAAGCGGACGCACCATCGGCCAGCCTGTACGCGCCGATTGCCAGAGCACGCTGTACAGATAGGGGAGCAACCGGTAGCGCAGCCTTAGGTATTCGCGGGCGATCTCCAGTGCCGATTCCCCGAACGTCCAGGGTTCGCGCGGCGGGGCATCGAGGCGAGAGTGGGTGCGAAAGAGCGGCATGAATGCGGCCATCTGGAACCAGCGGACATAGAGCTCCGCGTCGGGTGCACCCGCAAAGCCCCCGATGTCCGGCCCGGTGCCCACGATGCCAGAAAGTCCCAGCCCCACCACGGTCGCTACGGTCCGGTGCAGTGCCTCCCAGCTGCTCTCTGTGTCGCCGGTCCAGCTCCAAGCGTACCGTTGCAGTCCTGCCCAGCCCGAGCGAGAAAAGATGAAGGGCCGGCGTTCCGGTTCGAGCCGGCGGAGCCCTTCGTAGCCTGCGCGTACGTGGAGCAGGCCGTACACGTTGTGCGCTTCGCGGTGGTCGCCCCCGCGGCCTTCCATGGCGTGGCGCGTCGCCAGGGGCAGGGTGCGCTCGCCCCACCCCATGAAGGCTGCGGGCTCGTTCATATCGTGCCAGAAGCCGGAAATCCCGAGCGCGAGCAGACGGCGATACTGCTCCCCCCACCAGGCACGCACTTCCGGGGCGGTAAAGTCGGGGAAGGCGCACCAGCCCGGCCACACTGGGGCGAGGATGGTCCGACCGTCCGGCGACCGGCAGAAGTATCCCCTTTCCTCCCCTTCACGGAAGATGGCATACCTGGGATCCCGTTTCACTCCCGGATCCACGATCGCCACCAGACGTACGCCGCGGCCGGCCAGCTCCCGCGCCAGATTCGGAAGGTCGCCGAACCGCTCCCGGTCCACCGTGAACACGCGGTACCCGTCCATATGGTCGATGTCCAGATGGATGGCGCTGAGCGGAAGAGCGCGTAGGCGGAACCCCTCGGCCACCTCGCGGATCTGCGCCGCCGTGCGGAACCCCCAGCGGGAATGGTGGTACCCCAGCACCCAACGAGGGGGTAGGGCAGGCCGGCCGGTCAGCGCACTGTAGCGTTCGAGCAGCCTTGGCAACGGCCCGGGGATGAAATAGTAGCGAAGCGCCCCGTCGGCAAACGAAGCTTCCGCCACCCCGTCGAAGCGGAAGCGGCTCTCGAAGGAGTTCTCGTAAAAGACGAGGTAACACCCCTCGCGGTGAAGCCCCACGTAGACCGGTATGCACAGATAGAGCGGGTCGTGTCCGGGCTCGTAGCCTCCCTGCGGATCTTCGTTCCACACGCGGTACGTGCCACCGCGCAGGTTCAGGCCCGTCGCCCGTTCGCCCAGCCCGTAGATGTGCTCTTCTGTCCGGAGGAGGGCGCGGTGACGCCACCCGGCCCCTAGCCGCTCTGGTGGTTCCTCTGCCCGCAGGAGATGGCCGTCCGGGGTCCGGAAGGTCAGTTTCCCCTCACGGCTGACCTGGAGCTCCAGGTCCGCTGTCCGCAGGAACCAGCCCTCAGCGGCTTCTTCTACCCCGACCTTCACGGACGGCCACTCTGCAGGATGCAGGGCGTAGGAAACCGGAAGAGGGCCAGGTTGCCACGTGACCCGCATGAGGTCCGGTGCGAGGAAATGCACCTCCAGCTCGGCTCGGGCGAAGCGGAAGAGCGCCCCGGTAGGCCAAACTTCGACCTCTTGAAGGCTTCCAGGAGCTGTACCCGTCCCTTCGAAGGAGACCCTGGGGATACTCCGATCCATGCGATCCCGGATCTGCGCGGCACGCACGGCGGCCAGCGTGTTCCGCAGGCCGGCCAGACGGACGCCCGTCCAGAACAGTTTCAGCAAGCCCATCACACCCTCTCCTTGTGGTTGTTTCCCCGTGGCGAGGAGAGACCTACCGGCAGCTGTCCGTTCGCGGCGGAACTCCGGCGAGGAGCGGCCCGCCAGGCCCGGCCGGCACAAGCCGCCTAGAGGAAGCTCACTGCCCCTCTTCCGCGCCGCTGCTCGCTCTTGGCTCGGACCCGGCTGACGAGCGAACCTCGTCCCACAGCTCGAAGGCACGCCGCAGGTGCGGGATGGTGATCGAGCCGCCCACCACCAGTCCGATCGCCAGAGCTTCCTGTAGCTCCTCGTCCGTCACCCCCTCCTGATGGCAACGGGCGATATGGTAGGTGACGCAATCGTCGCAACGCAACACCAGGGAAGCGACCAATCCCAGAAGTTCCTTCACCTTCGCCGGCAGTGCCCCCTGGCGGTAGACCTGCGAGTCGAGGCTGTAGAAGCGCTTGATCTCCAGGCCGGCGTAGCGAAGGACGATCTCGTTCAGCCGCTTCCTTTCCTCCTGAAACCGCGCGATCTTGCCCATCCGTACCTCCGGAACAGCTCGCCTGGCTACGGGCTTTCAGGCGCGATGAGGAAGGTCCTCACCGCGAACGGCCCGAGGGAAGTGGACAGTATCCCGTCGAGCGCCTTCTCCCGGGAGAGACATTTCTCCAGCAGGTCGACCAACCATGCCTGCCACTTCTTGGGGGTGGGGAGCGAAACGCGGACACGGGCGGAGCAGCCGTGTGCCTCGTAGAGCCGGAGGATGATGCCTGCCCCTTCTTCGGCCGGTTTGAGCGCCGCCAGGCGCACCCCCTTTTCGTCCACCGCGATGAAACGCCCGGCGGCCGGCCGGTTTCCCCCTCGCCCCGGAAGGACGATCGGCACCAGCGGCGCGTTCAGCGCGTGCGCCTCGGCGACCGTGCCGAAACGCCAGTCGCCCGGGTGCGGGTAGAGCGCGTAGGTGAAGCGGTGCTCCCCGCGGTCGGCAAATGGGTCCGGATAGGTGGGGCCGCGCAGCAGCGAAAGCCCGAGGGTATGCCCCGAGGCGCTGTACCCGTACTTGCTATCCGTGAGCAGGCTCACGCCATAGTCCGGCTGGCTCAGGTCGGCGAAACGGAGGCCGGGTACCTCAAAGCGTGCCCGGTCCCACGACGTGTTGCGGTGCGTTGGCCGGGCGATGGTGCCGAAAGCGGTCTCGAACCAGGCCTCGTGGCTGCGCACGCGCAGCGGAAAGAGCGCCCGCAGGAGCGTGTTGCGCTCTTCCCAGTATGCGTGCGACACGATTTCCAGCCGCTCTCCCCCGTTCCAGAGGCGGTAGATCTGCTCGAGCGTGGAGTGTCCCATGCGCCGCACGACGCG
>JBMFPK010000239.1:0-4142 GCA_049969155.1 Chloroflexia bacterium
GCTGGAAAGCCTTCTGAAGCGTTTTCGCCGCGAATTGTCGCAGAGTGGACAGTTGCAGCAGTACCGCCGGAAGCAGCGGTATGCTTCCAAGAGCGAGATCCGCCGGGAAAAGATCCGCAAAGCTTTGCGCCGACTCCGGCGCAAGGAACGGCGGGCCCAGAAACGGAGTGCACAGCAGCGCTACAGCGGCGAGTAAACAGGGAGTTCGATGGAAAAGCCTGACGGGCCCGATGTGGCCATTTTTGTCGATTTCGAGAACATCTACATTTCCACGCGCGACAAGTACGGTACGAACCCGAACTTTGAGTACATCATGGACCGGTGCAAACAGTACGGTCGGGTCGTCCTCGCGCGTGCCTATGCCGATTGGTATCAGTTCCCGCGGGTGACCAATGCCCTGTATGCGAACGGCATCGAGCCACGTTACGTTCCGACCTACTACTACAGCCAGGAAGGGGAAACAAACGGGGAAGCGATCAAGAACAGCGTCGATATCCATATGGTCATCGACGCGATGCGCACCCTGTACGACTACCCGAACATCCAGACCTATATCCTGGTGACCGGGGATCGGGATTTCATCCCCTTGGTGAACACGATCCGCCAGCACGGCAAGCACGTCATCGTAATCGGGGTGGCCGAATCGGCTTCCTCCCACCTGGCCCAGAGCGCCGACGAGTTCATCTTCTACCACCAGCTCGCCGAGGAGATCGGCCCTTCGAAGCCAGAGACAAAGGATATCTACGACGTGCTGGTCGAAGCACTGCACCTTGCCCGCAAGCGAAAGAACGCCTGCACCCTGGCGACGCTCAAGTTGCTCATGAAGGAGATCCTGGGCGACTTTGACGAGCGCCACTACACCGATTCTCAGGGGCGCCATTTCACCCGGTTTATCGATTTCGTGCGGGAGGCGGAACGCCGAGGGAAGGTGCAGCTGCTGACCACCGGCACGGTGACCGAGGTCTTTCTCCCAGGAGAAAACCCGTACGAATTGAGCGCTTTCGCGCTGCCCCCTCTCGAGCCGGTAAAGGCGCCGCGTGAGGAGAAACGGCGCCCTCGACGGCAGCGCCGCTCCGCTCCTTGAGACGTAGGACACACCGCCGGAACTGCGCCTGCATAGAGCAGGTGCCGATCTGCTCGCGCCGAAGTCCGGCAGCCCGTGGTCGGAAAAGAGCTGCCCGGGCGGACGGGCAAGGGATTGCGTGGAGCGTATGCACACCGAACCGGGACCCGGTGGGTGCGCGCGCCGGGTCGCTATCGCCGGAAGCTTCCTGTGGCTTATCGTCGTTCCCCCGTGCCTCGTTGCGGCATGCGGGAGAAGCACGGCTGGCCGGCTCGCGGCACTCGGCTTGCTCGTCCTCCTGGCAACCGTCCCGTTCCTGGTGCTCGCCCGCAGGGCATCCCGCTCCCCGGGGTGGAGTACCTGTGCCAGCTCGGCTGCTTTCCTGAGTGTGCTCAGCGGGGCGTGGGCCATCGATGGCGGTCTCGCCCTCCTGCCCTACCTGTCCGCAGGCGTCCGGATGTGGGTGCGGGCCACGGGCCTTCTGCTATACCTGCTCCTCATAGCCCGAGCGATCCCCCGCCTCCTCAGGATGCCGGCGTCGCTCCGGGAATGGCTAGGACTGGAAAGCTTCCGCACCGCGCCCTTCCTCCTCGGGCTGGCCTCGGCCGCCTGGATCACCCTGCCCTGGCCCCTCACAGGGTCCCTGGGGGACCGATGGACGAGCCTGGAACTTGCGCTGCGTTCGCTGGGTCATCTCCTGCCCGTGCTGCCCCTCGTGTGGGGGGTCGGGTTCCTGCTCCTGCACTGCACTTTCCATCGCAGCTGGGTCGCGGCGCTGGCCACGCTGTTCGGCTATGCGATCTTTTGCGTCGGCCGGGCGCAATTTGCCCCAGGGGTCGCTCCTTCCACAGGGCTCGATGTCGCTCTGCTGCTGTTGCCGAGCCTCCTACTGACCGAACTTCGCGCGCGCCGGAGCGGTCTCTACCCCCTCCTGATCGTCACCTGGGCGGCCCACGCCGTTCCCCTGCTCTTTGTGGACCTGCGCGACCTGGAAGTTCAAAACCCCGCTGCGTCGCACATCCTGGCGTATCTGGTCTGCGCGGTCGTGGCCCCCCTTCTCGGACTGCTCCTGTGGGCAGGACGCCGGATCCTCGAATGGCGCGCGCGGCGCAGGGGAAACCCGAACCCTCGCGCTGCGCTCTGGTCGGCCCTGCTGGTCGCCTTTCTTGCCCTGGCGGCATGGGGTAGCCTCTACGCCACTTTGGGGGAACCCGGCTTTGCCGACGACGGCTTCCTGATCGTGTTGCGGGAGCAAGCCGACCTTTCGCCAGCCTACCAGATCTCCGACCGACGCACGCGCCTCCAGTTCGTCTACGACCGGCTGCGGGAGACCGCGCTGCGCACCCAGCGGCCGTTGCGCGCTGAACTGGATGCCCTGGGCCTGCCCTACCGCCCCTATTACCTCGTGAATATGATCCGGGTCGACGGACACCGCCGGTGGATGGCCCATTTCCGCAACCGACCGGACGTCGCCGAAGTGCGCCTCAACCCGAACGTTCGACGCTATCCCCGCTTCCTCGCGCTTTCCTCCTGGATCCCGGAAGAAGACGTCCCGGCCGGCCTCGAACCGAACTTGGAGGCCGTCCACGCCGACATCGCCTGGGAGCTCGGCGTGACGGGAGACGGGATCGTGGTGGCGGGACAGGATACCGGCTACGACTGGCGACACCCGCTCCTGCGCCCGCACTACCGCGGATGGGACGGCCAGACCGCGCACCACGACTACAACTGGCACGACGCCTGGGACGGCAGCCCGGAGCCGGTCGACCCGGATGACCAGCATGGCACGCACACCATGGGGATCATCGTGGGCGACGACGGCGCGGGGCACCGCACCGGGGTCGCTCCGGGCGCCCGGTGGATCGGCTGCCGAAACATGCGCCGGGGCCTCGGGAATCCGGGCGCCTACATCGAATGCCTGGAGTTCTTCCTTGCGCCTTACCCGATCGGCGGAGACCCTTTCCGCGACGGCGATGTGACCTACGCACCTCACCTGGTGAACAACTCCTGGGGCTGCCCGCCGTTCGAGGGCTGCGATCCCGAAACGCTCCGGCTGGCCGTGGAAGCGGTGCGCGCCGCCGGCATCCTCCTCGTGGTGAGTGCGGGGAACGACGGCCCGGCGTGCGGTACGATCCACACGCCACCGGCGAACTACGAGGGGGTACTGACGGTCGGTGCGACCGATAACCTGGCCGAGATCGCCGACTTTAGCAGCCGTGGGCCGGCCGGTAGCACACTCAAACCGGACATCGCCGCCCCTGGGGTCGACATCCTTTCCACCGTTCCCGGAGGAGGATATCGGAGCGCAAGCGGCACCTCGATGGCCGGTCCACACGTCGCCGGTGCTGTCGCCCTTCTCTGGTCGGCGGACCCGCAACTCATCGGGCAGTTCGAGGCGACCCGTGACCTCCTCTGCCGGACCGCGCGTCCGATCCCAGTGGAGCAGAAATGTCGAAGCGATCGCGTGGTCTGCGCCTGCGGAGACGCTTTCGGGGTGCCCAACAACGTCTACGGTTGCGGTTTCCTGGACGTCGGCGCTGCGGTACGTGCCCTCGTGAAATGAGCGCGGACCAACCCGAGGACACGGGCATCGGGATGGACCGGTATGCAGGGCGCGCGCCATATGCGGGTGCGCCGGCACCGCAACCGGAGCCTAATGAGGGTGGAATGGAACGCTTACCCCTCAGGCTTGGCAAGACCCTTGCCCATCGCGCGGTCCTCGGGCTCCTATTTCTGCAGCTGAGCGCGGCTGCGCTCGACGTCGGCGTGGCCCTTTTCGCGCTCTTTATGGCCGACCGCGGGGCCTCTCCGCGCGAGCTGGGGTGGGTGCTCGGCCTGGGCTGGGCGGCTGCGGCAGCCGGCTCTCTTGTTGGAGGATATGCGGCGGACTCCTGGGGAGCGCGCCAGGGCATCCTGACCGGTGTCCTGCCCGCTGCGCTCGGGTTATTCGGAAAAGCGCTTGCCCGCAGCTGGCCCCTGGTTGGAGCCAGCTATCTCCTCGTGCAGGCGGCGCAGGCCGCGCTCTACCCCTCCGTCCTGAGGTGCCTGGACACGGTTGCCAGAGGCCAGGTCGGCTCAG
>JBMFPK010000240.1:0-4098 GCA_049969155.1 Chloroflexia bacterium
GGATCGATCGCGCCGGGCATCTCTGCGACGGCGCTTTGCAGAACGGCGGTGATGTCGCGCGCCAGCGTTGCCCGTTGCACAACGGTCGCGGGCTTCATAGCAACATTCCTCTTTTCGAAAGGCTAATCGAATGGTAACGCCGCTATGATAGTCCATTTTCACTTTGTTGGAAACTGGAGCTGGGCTCTGACAGCCTCTCACAACTCGTTCTGGCACGAATGGCGGCCCGAAACGCTGCTCCAGACGGTGGGGGCTGTCGCGGAGGCGATTTTGGGCCCGTCTCGGCCGGTCGGGGGCCGCCGTACGGGCCTACGTGGGATTTCCGAAACGAATCTTCCCAAGCGGCTCGCCATACCACCCTGGACCTCATGTTGTAGCCCAATATGGCCCGCTCGGCCATCTCGGGGTGGACCTCAGTTCGGAAAGCCTTGTTCCGTCCCGCGGGGCGTGCTATACTACGCGTTGGCAGGAACAACCCGGCGGGGGTCGAGGCCCATGCTGCCCGAGACGCTTTTCCCACAGCAGCAGGCACTGGTGGAGGCGCCGACGAGCGGGGGGGAAACTTGTTTCCTCTCCGGGCCCACAGGAGCCGGGAAGAGCACCGCGCTCCTCGCAAGGCTCGCCTACCTCCTGCGGCAGGGGGTCCCCGCCTATTCGATCCTGGTGCTCCTCCCCGACCGCCCCGCAGTGGAGCGGCTACAGCGGGCCTTGCGGGGCATCCCCCTGGGGCCCTACGGCGAGCTTTCCATCCACACCTACTACAGCCTCGCCCAACGCATGGTGGCCCTCTTCTGGCCGCTCGTGGCCCGGCCGGCTGGGTTCGCACACCCCGAGCGGCCGCCCATTTTCCTCCCCTACGACCTGGCTCAGTACCTGCTCGGCGAGGTCATCCGCCCGCTCCTCGATCGGGGATACTTCGAAGGGCTCCACCTGCACCCACAGCGCCTGCTTTCCCAGATCCTGGACAACCTGAACAAGGCCGCGCTGAACGGCTATCCGCTCGCCGAGGTGGTCGTGCGCCTGAGCAGCGCCTGGAGCGGTCCCCCGGAGCGGCTGCTCCTCTATCAACAGGCCCAGGAGTGCTGCGAGCGCTTTCGGGACGAGTGCCTCCGCAGGGGCCTGCTCGACCTTTCCCTCACCCTGGAGGTGTTCTCGCGGCTGCTCGACCACCAGACCTTCTCCCGCTACTTCCGGGAGCGCTATCGTCACCTCCTTGCGGACAATGTAGAGGAGAACGTCCCCATCGTGCACGACTTTGTGGCGCGCTTACTTCCCGGTGTGGAAACCGCGCTCCTCGTGTACGACGAAAGCGGCGGCTACCGGACCCTGCTCGGCGCCGACCCGGACGGCGCGCGGACGCTGCGCCAGGCTTGCCGTGCTCAGGTGCGATGGAGCCGGCCTCCATGGCCTGCCGCCTCCCTGGCCGCCGCCGTGGCCCATCGCCTTGGCCAGAGCGACGTCGGGCCCGAGCGCCCCGGAGAGGCGCTGCTGGGCGCGATCGCCCGGCGGTATCGGGGCGAGATGATCACCGCGGTAGCCGAGCGGCTCGCCCACATGGTACACGAAGAACGCATCCCTCCGGAAGAGATCGCCGTGCTCGCCCCCTATCTGGACGGCGTACTGCGCTTCACGCTCGCCCAGGAGTGCGCCGCACGCCGGGTGCCCCTGGCCGTGCTGCGCCGCTACCGCAGGCTTGTCGAAGAGCCGGCGGTGCGCGCTCTGCTCACCTTCGCTACCCTGCACCACCCGGAGTGGAACCTGCCCCCACCTCCGTTCGATGTGGCCGAAGCGCTGGGACAAGCCCTGGATCTGGATCCGGCCAGGGCTGCGCTCTTGGCCGACTGGGTCTACGACGCGGCGTCGGCAAGCCTCCGCTCCCCGGAGGCGCTCCCCAGCCGCGCAGGCGCCCGGCTCGGGCCCGTGCTCCTCACACGCTACCGCGCTTTCTGGGAACGGTGGGGCACCCTGCGTCCCACCGCTTCCCTTCCCTGGGAACAGCTGCTCGCGCAGCTGCTCGCTACACTGCTGCCCGGTGCGGCGCGCGATCCGGCCGCCGCGCTGGCATGTGCCCAGCTCCTGGAGGCGGCCCGGCGCTTCCGACACCTCTACCCGGCGCTCAGCAGCGCAGGAGGAGATGCGGGGCGCGCCCATCTGGAGCTGCTGCGCGCGGGCGTGGTTACCGCACAGTACGCGGTCTCCCAGAAGGCCGGCTCAGCGGTGCTCCTGGCTCCGGCGCACACCTACCTGGTAGCCGGTCACCCTGTGCGCCGCCAGTTCTGGCTCGACGTGGGGAGCGTCGACTGGTGGGAACCGCCCCAGCAGCCGCTCACCAACCCGTACGTCTTGGCGCGCCGGTGGCCGGCCGGGGCCCTCTGGAGCGACGCCGCCGACTACTACACCCGACAGGCGCAGCTGGCGCGCATCGTGCAAGGATTGTGCGAGCGGTGCACCGAGGGCGTCGTGATCGCCTGGAGCGAGTGGAGCACGGCCGGCCAGCCGCAGGAAGGCCCGCTCCTGCGAGCGCTCGAGCCGTTCCTCCCGTAGGAGAGAGCGATGTTCGTGCCGCGCCCGGCCCAGGAACAGGTGCTGGCCTACCGTGGGGGGTACCTGGCCGTATCCGCCGTCCCCGGTAGCGGCAAGACGGTCACCCTCGCGGCGCTCGCGGCGCGCCTCCTCGACGAAGGCCTGCCGGGCGATGGGACGGTGCTCGTCGTGACCTATATGAACTCGGCCGTGGACCACCTCTCGCGGCGCATCGCAGAGGCCCTGCAGCAGGCCGGCGTCCGGCGCGGTCGATACGAGGTGCGCACGCTTCACAGCCTGGCACGGGAGATCGTGCTCGAGCAGCCGGGTCTGGCAGGGGTCGTACCGGGCTTTCCCGTGCTCGACGAGCGCACCAGCCAGGCCCTCCTGGAGCGCGCTTTGGACCGTTGGCTCCAAGAGCACCCGAACTTCTGGGCTCGGTGGTTGCCCGAGGACACCCCGCAGGCACGGGCCTTCTGGTGGGAGCGGCTCCTGGAAATATCGCGCGCTGCGGTTTCGCTCGCAAAGAACCGTCGCTGGAAGGCCCGGGATCTGCTGTCGCGCCTCGCGTTATGGGCGCAACCGGTGCCAGAGTTCGTCTCGCTCGCGGTCGAGGTCTATGCGCTGTACCAGTCGCACGTCGAGGCAAGTGGCGGGCTCGACTTCGACGACCTGGTCTGGCGGGCGGTCGACCTGCTCGAACAGCATCCGGACCTACTGGAACGGCTCCGCGAGCGGTGGCCCTTCATCCTGGAAGACGAAGCCCAGGACAGCGTGCCGCTGCAGGAGGAGCTGCTCTCGCTCCTGGCCGGCCGGCCCGGGAACTGGGTGCGCGTGGGCGACCCCAACCAGGCCATCACGAGCACCTTCACCGCCGCGCACCCGCGCTACTTCCGCGCCTTTATGGCGCGTGCGGAGGTGCGCACGGTTCCGATGACCCAAACCGGCCGCTGCGCGCCCCGGATCATGGCCCTGGCCAATCACCTTGTGGAATGGGCTTGCCACCGACACCCCCTCGCGGAGGTACGGGAGCGCGCCTTCCGCCTGCAGCGCATGGAGCCCGTGCCGCTGGACGACCCGCAGGCCAACCCGCCCGATGAGCCGTCCAACGTCGCCATCGTGGCCCGGGGCTACGCCCACCGGGAGCGGCAGGAGCTTCCGGCGGTCGTGCAGCTGGTCGCGCGGTACCGCGCCCGCTTCCCCTCCCGCACCCTGGCGATCCTGGTGCCGACCAACGAACTGGGCTACCAGGTGAGCGGCCTTCTGAGGGAGGCCGGGCTCCCACACGACGAACTCCTGGAGAGCTCGTCTCAGGCGCGCGGCGTGGCCGGGCTGCTCGCCGGCCTCCTCCTGCTCACGGCACGCCCGATCGACCGGGCCGCACTCGCGTGTGCCTTCGAACGGCTCGTGGATCACGGTTGGCTGCCCCTCGAACAGGAACGTGTGCCGCTCGCCCGCCTGCTGAACAGCTGCGTGGCACCGGAGCGCCTCCTGTTCCCGCAGGAGGGGGAAGAGCCGCTGGAAGCGCTTCCTGCCGGGCGCGCGGGACCCCGAGAAGTCGCGTTGCTCACACCT
>JBMFPK010000241.1:0-4085 GCA_049969155.1 Chloroflexia bacterium
GGCCCGTACGCGGGAAGAGGCGGAGGAGGCCCTGCGGGCCCTGCGCAACCGCTTGGAGGCGCTCGAACGGGACCTCGCCACCGTGCGGGTGACGCGCGAGTGGCTGGCACGGGCCCGGGAACAGCTCAAGGAGGCCGAGGCGGCGATTCCCGAGGTGCCTGCGGAACCGGTGGCAGCTCCACTTCCGCAACAGGAACCGCTCCAGGTCGGGGATGCGGTTTGGGTCGAGAGCATGAAAGCCTACGGGGAGGTCCTTTCCCCACCGGATGCCGCCGGCCTGATCGAGGTGCAGGTGGGCAGCTTCAAGATGCGGCGTCCGCCCGAGGATCTGCGCCGCTCTCCCCGGCGTGAGGAGGGTGGTGTCCGGGTCATTCGTACCCGGCCGGCTGCCCATCAGGTGCCTCTGGAGATCGAGGTACGCGGCTGGCGGGTGGCCGAGGTAGAGGAGGTGCTCGACCCGTACCTCAACGATGCCTACCTGGCCGGTCTTCCTTTCGTGCGCATCATCCACGGCAAGGGGACGGGAACGCTCCGTCGGGTCGTGCGGGAATTCCTGGCCAACCATCCCTTGGTGGCTTCCTTCGAAGGGGCACGTGACCGCGATGGCGGAGAAGGGGTCACCATCGCGTACCTCATCGGCCACTGACCTTTTCCCCGGATCGTGACGTACGCTTTCACCTCCCCATCGGCCAGAGACTTTTGTCACAGACTGCCATCCCTTCTTTCCGTTATGCTTTGTCCCGAACAGCGATCGGTTGCAAACTGAGTGTCTCCCACTTCCTGCAGAGGGCCAGCCTCCAGGCCCATCTCTGTAGGTGCCGGCCCACGCGGAACAGGTGCTGGAGGCAACCGTGGCTGTAGAGGCGCTTCGAGGAAAGGTCTGGCTGCGGCGTCTGGCCGACTATTGGGCGCTGACCAAGGCGAAACAGACGGGCTTGCTGCTCCTGACGGGGATCGCTGGGTACATCACGGGAGTGGGGCGGGACGCGGATGCGGCAACCTTGGCCCTTATGATCGTGGGGCTCTTCCTTTCCCTTGCCGGCTGCACGGCGCTCAACATGGTGCTGGACCGGGAAGTCGACGCCAGGATGTCCCGGACGGCTGGAAGGCCGCTCCCGCAGGGACGCCTCCGGCCGCTCGAGGCAGCTCTGTTCGGGGGAGCACTCTCCGCCGCGGGGCTGCTGCTTTGTTTTCGGGTGCAGCCCGCTTTCGGAGCCGTGGTGACAAGCGGATTCCTCTTCGACCTGTTCGTCTACACGCTCTGGCTGAAGCGCCGCACGGCCTTGTCCATCCTCCTGGGCGGAGTTGCGGGCGGGATGCCGATCCTGGCTGGCCGTACGCTGGCTTTGGGACACGTCGATGGGCTGGGCCTCCTGCTCGCCGGCGCAGTGCTCCTGTGGATCCCCGCGCATATCCTGACCCTCGCCACGCACTATGCGGAGGACTACCGCCGCGCAGGAATCCCGGTATGGCCAAACCAGTACGGGGCGCGCTCGTCGCGGCTGGCGGTCGCCTCGGCGACGGCGCTGAACGCAGTTTTTCTGGCAGCGGCCGCCTGGTTGGCCCACGTACACCTCGCCACGCTCGGGCTGCAGCTGGCCGCCGGGGCGACGATGCTCCTTCTTGCCGTGCAGCAGCTCTTCCGCCCGAGCGAGCGCGGAAACTGGCGGCTCTTCAAGGCGGCTTCGGTCTATATGGTTGCCTCATCCCTGTTGCTAACCGTGGGGAAACTCTGAGCCCAGGAGGTGGGTATCGCGGGAAAAGGACGGAATGCAGGGGATCTGCCGAGGTGCCATCGAAGCTCGGCCCCTGGGGATCCGTGGGGCAAGAAACGAAACAGGAGGTCTTGATGCGTATCACAGAGGTGGTCTGGTGGAGCTACACGGCCTTTGTGGTGCTTGTGGCCCTCTTCATGCTCTTCTTCGCCGCCCAGGTGCGGCGGAAAGGAGGATAGCGATGGAGCGGGCGGAAAAGGTCTGGCTGGGCGTGCTCCTTTCGGTCGCCATCCTGGTGAACGCCCTCACCCTCTCTCCGCTCGTCCCCTAGCAGAAGTGGTTGCTCTGGTCGCGGCCGAGCCCTGCCAGGAGCTACACGATCGAGATCGAAGGCTACCGCTTCCACTTGCCCGCACAGGGGATCGAGGTACAGGCCGGCGAATTCGTCGAGTTCGTGGTCACGTCGGGCGATGTGACCTACGGATTCGGCGTCTTTCGGCCGGACGGCACGATGGTGTTCCAGATGCAGGTGCTGCCCGGATACCGGAACCGCATCGTCTGGCGGTTCGATGAGCCCGGATGGTACGACATCCGCTCCACCGAATACTCCGGGCCGAAGCACTCGACGATGTTCGTCCAGCACGCGATCCACGTCCTTCCAGCACAGGAGGTGGAACGATGACCACGGCGGTATCTCCCGCCCAGAAGGCACCCGCTCCTCTAGGCTGGCAGGAGAAGTGGACTCTGCGCTACGCGGTGATGGGGCTCCTCTTCCTGGCGCTCTCCGGCTTCGAGGGGATCCTGATGCGCACCCAGCTTCTTGCCCCGGGAGCCCTGCACGGTATGGAGGAAATCCTGAACCATCTGCGCCCAGGGAACCCCTCATCCGAGGAGCTCTACTACGCCATGCTGACCGCCCATCCGGTCGTTGGGATCTATGGTTTCGCCTACCTGTGCGTGATGGGGGCCTTTTACTTCCTGGTCCCGCTCCTCCTCAAGAGGCCCATCCGCCATCCCCGGCTGGTCGTCGTCAACTTCTGGTTGCAGGTGATCGGCGTCCTGACCTGCTGGAGCGCCGGGTTCTTCGGCCTCTTCAACTCCCTGTACACCCTCTACTGGCCGCTTCCGGTCTCGTACGACCGTGTGCCGCTGATCGGCAGCATCGCCTTCGTAGCCGGCGCCGCTGTGATCATGGGGAACATCCTGCTCTTTTCCTACAACATCTTCAGCACCGTCCTGAGCAAGAGCAACCCGAACCACTACCGCCTCGGGCAGTTCCTGCGGGCGGCCTTTGGCATTTCCCGGCTCATGAAGCGGCTGGGGAAAGAAGATCGGGAGGCACCGAACCTGGATTACAACGGGCTCCCGGTCTTTATCGTGGCCGTCGCCCGGGGTTCGATCGATACCGTGATCAACGCAGTGGTGCTGTTGAGCGCCGGAGCGCTCATCCTGGTGTATGGGCTCGCGGCGTTCTTCCGCAGCCCCCTGAACCCGATGGCTATCGACCCTCTGGTCTACAAGAACTGGTTCTGGTGGGGCCTCGACATGGTGGCCGACGGCAACGTGCTCATGTACACCGCTGGTACCTGGTACCTCCTCATCCCGCTCCTCGTGAACCGGAGACTCTACGGTGAGTCCGTCGTGCGCACGGTCATCATGGTGGACCTCCTCGTCTCCATGGGCGTCTGGAGCCACCACCTCTAGGCGACCGTGCACAGCCGCTCGCCATGCGGCTCCTTTCCGGGCAGTTCATCACCTGGGGTGAGTTTATCACGATGGGGCTGACGATCTTTGCCTCCCTGATGACGATCTGGCTCGCCCGGCCGGTGCGGATGACTCCGGCGCTCCGCTGCATCCTGGGATCGATTTTTGGGTTCATCATGGGCGGCACGGCGGGCCTGATCCAGGCGAACGTCGGGCTGAACCTGGTACTGCACAACACGCAATGGGTCGTGGCCCTGCACGCGCACACTTTGCTCCTCACCGGCCTCGGGATGCTCCTCTTCGCCGTCATCTACACGCTGGTCCCGATGCTCACGCAGCGCGAGATCCGCAGCCAGTGGCTTGTCCAGGCCCACTTCTGGCTCTGGATGATCGGCTCGGTCGCTATGGCCTACGGTCTGGGAATGGCCGGAACCCGAGGGATGTTGCGGCGCACGCTCTACACGGACGGCGTCTACGCCCCCTTCCTGGCCGTCGGCCTGATCGGCGCACTGCTGGTGGGACTCGGCTTCCTTTCGTTTCTGGTGAACATCGGGAACACGGTGGGCTGGCGCACCCTGGTTTCGCTCCTCGTCCCGGAGTGCCGGCCACAGGGGACGCTCGCTTCGGCCGAGGCCTAGACGTTCCCTTCTCCTACGGGGCCGGCCC
>JBMFPK010000242.1:0-4079 GCA_049969155.1 Chloroflexia bacterium
GCCGCTCGCGCGCGCGTGTCTCGAGCAGGTCAAAGTAGGCCAGACCAAGGATTTCGGCGAGAACCTGCTTGCGCTCGGCAGGCGGCTTCAGCGTGAACATGTCCGCCTTGCCTTGGAGGAGGAAGGAAGAGTTCACGAAAGTGTCATAATCCATCCGGAGGAGGTCCACGATCCGTTTCTGAGTTTGCGGAATGCTTTCGCCCCCGATCGAGCGCCAGCCCAGGGGCCCGAGCGTTTCGAGCTCGAGCCGCGTGCGTCCAGGCTTTCTGGCTGTGGAACGATCGATTCCCTTCTGTGCGCACTCGCGCTGGCGACGGACGCGGTACGGCGTGCCTTCCAGGAGAAACTCGAATTCGACCTCCATCTCTGCAGCCCCGGTGGCGATGAGGTCGTCATCCGTGCGCCCCCGGGCACGCCCCCAGAGAGCCCAGGTGATCGCATCCAGCAGCGCGGACTTGCCTGCTCCGTTCGGCCCGGAAAGACAGGCGAGCCGGATGTCGCCGAACTCCAACGGAGGGAGTCCCTCGCGGTAGCACATAAAGTTCCGCAGCCGCAACGCGACGGGGATCATGGGCACCTCCTGGAAGTAGTCTAGCATAAGGGGCGTTACGACGCAACCGATGTTTGTTGCGGGACCCTACTTGTGCTATAATGCGCGCACAGAACGGCACAGGAGAGGGCATGGAAGCGTGGCAGCCCGAAGTCGTGGTTGTGGGTGCAGCGTGCCTGGACATCAAAGGGTATATCCTCGGGCCGGTGCACCAGGCGACGTCGAACCCCGGACGCGTGCGGATCAGCATCGGGGGCGTTGCGCGCAACATTGCCGAGAACCTTGCACGGCTGGGGACACGCACCACGCTGCTGGCCGTGGTTACCCGTGACCCGTTCGGGCAGCAGATCGTGAAGCACACGGGGGCAGCGGGTGTGGATGTCAGCCAGGTGCTGTTCACTCGGGAAGAGCGGACGGGCGCCTACCTTGCCATCGTGGACGGGGAAGGGACCCTCATGGTCGCAGTGGATGATACCGCCGCGATGGCCGAGTTGACACCGCGGTATGTGTATCAACGCCGTCGGCTCTTTCGCGGGGCGCGTATGGCTGTGCTGGATGCGAACGTCCCGCTAGAGACGGCGCGGACGGTGCTCCGGATTGCGCAGCGCTACGGGGTTCCGGTATGCCTGGACCCGGTTTCCTATGAGCTCGCACGCCGCTACAGGGAACTGATCGGGCACTTCTACCTGCTGACTTGCGGCGAGATCGAGGTCGAGGCACTGCTCGGGCAGCCGGCGACCTCGCGCCGCGAGGCAACAGTAGCGGCGCGTCAACTAGTCAGCGCAGGCGTGGGGGTAGCCCTGATCCTGTTGCGTGGGGGCGGGGTGGTCTATGCGACGACGGAGGACAGCGGTTACGTGCCCGCGCTTCGATGCCCTGTCGTGGACCCTACCGGTGCTGCCGATGCGCTCACGGCAACCGTGATCTACGGCCTGGTGAACGGTTTCCCGCTCGACGAAGCGGTGTGGCTCGGGGTTTCCGCCGCCACGGTCACGTTGCAATCGACGGAGACGGTGCGTTCGGACCTCAGCCTGGATCTGTTGTACCAGCAGCTGGTGAGCTGAGCGATGACGGACCAAGGGGCGACCATCCTAGTAGCCGATGACGATCCTCGGATCCTCCAGTTGCTGCGGGCTTTTTTGGAAAGCCTGGGGTACCGCGCTCTGCTGACGCAGACGGGCAACGATGCGGTGCAGGTGGCGCAGGAAAACGTGCCCGACCTGGTCATCCTGGACGTTATGATGCCGCAGATGGATGGCTTCGAGGTGTGCCGGCAGCTTCGCAACGACACGCGCACCAGTCACGTGCCGATCCTCATGCTGACCTCGCGGATAACGCTCGAAGCCAAACTGACCGGGTTCGAGTCTGGCGCCGACGATTACATGACCAAGCCCTTCGAACTGGCGGAACTGCGAGCCCGGGTCCGCGCGTTGTTGCGGCGCTCGAGAGAGATGCAGGTGCGGAGCCCCCTGACAGGTCTTCCCGGAAATCGGCTTCTCCTGGAGGAACTGCGCCACCGCATCCAGCGACGCCAGCCGTTCGCGCTCCTGTTTGTCGATATCGACTACTTCAAGGCCTTCAACGATGCCTACGGCTTCCTGCGGGGGGACAAGGCGATCCAGCTGCTCGGGCGCCTGATCGAGGAGACGGTTGCCGAGGTGGGCGCACCGGGGGACTTTGTCGGGCACATCGGCGGGGACGACTTTGCCGTGATTACAGATCCGAAACGGGCCGAAGAGATCTGCCGAAGCCTGATCAAGCGCTTTGACGCGAGTGTCGGGGAACTCTACGACCCGGCGGATCGGGAACGCGGCTACCTTCGCGGCTACGACCGTCACGGTGTACCCCACCGCTTCCCTCTGATGACCATCTCGATCGGCGTCGTGACCAGCGTGGAGCGGGAGTTCGCGGACCCGGACGAGGTCAGCCGCATCGCGACCGAGATGAAGGAGTACGCGAAACGTTTCCCGGGCAGCAATTACGCGGTCGACCAGCGTGGGCGAAAGGCGCCCCGCCTCGTGACGCCGGAACGCCGTGGGCGTCGGCCTTCCGCAGCGATCGCCGTGTGCGGAAGCGAGAGAGACCTTCTGGAGCTGATCCAGCTCGAGGTGGAGAAGAACGGGCACACGGCCGTGCTCTTCAGCCGCGGTGAAGAGCTCCTGGCGGCCTGCCGGACCTCTGTGCCCGGGTTGGTGGTGCTCGATGCTTCGCAGCAGGGCATGTCGGTATGGGCACTGTGCCGAGAGCTGCGCACACTCTCGGGACTCGAGCACCGCCCCATCCTGTTGCTTTCCACGGATCCTGAGGACGAAGAACGTGCCTTTGAAGCACAGGTCGATGCTTTCCTGCTGAAGCCGTTTTCCCTGAAGCGGCTGTTGGCCTGTGTGGACGACCTGTTGGAGCGGTCGCCGAACCATCATCAACCGAACCTAGCGGAGTGACCCTATGCGAACCGTACTCGTGGTGGACGACGAACGGGCCATTGTCAAGCTGATCGAGGCGAACCTGCGGTTAGAGAATTTTCATGTGGTTACCGCCATGGACGGCCTTCAGGCCCTGGAACAGGTGCGACAGAACCGGCCGGATCTGATCATCCTGGACATTATGATGCCCCATATGGACGGTTGGCAGGTGCTGCAGAAGGTGAGGCAAGACGAGGAGTTGCGGGACATCCCGGTGGTGGTCCTCACCGCGCGCACCGGCGATGCGGACATCATCCGCGGATGGCAACTTGGGGCCGATGAATATATCACCAAGCCGTTCAGTCCACTCGCCCTGGTCAAGACGGTGCAGATGGTCTTGAAGCAGTCCCCCGAGGAGCGTCGGGCACGCCGCGAGCGGGAGATCATCCGTGCCCAGCTACTGCACAGCCTGCACGAAAGGAAGGACAGAAATCCGGGCTCGCTGATCTAGCGGTCTGCAACAACAGGGCGCCCTATCCCACGGAGATAGGGCGCCCGCACATTTGCCGTTCTACTCCGGCACCACTTGCTGAATGACCGGCACGGTTTCGGCGGCCGGGCACGGTCCCTGGCAACGGAAGACGATCCGATCGTCTTCTGCGTCCACCACGATCGTGTCGCCGGGGCGAAACTCGCCCTTGAGCAGGCTCCTGGAGAGCGGGGTTTCGACCAGCCGCTGGATGGTCCGGCGGAGGGGACGAGCGCCGTAGACCGGGTTATATCCCTCCTGGACGAGCAGCTCTTTGGCAGCCTGCGTCAGCTCGACGTGCAGACCCTGCTCCGCCAGGCGCTTGGCCACATCGCGCATCTGGAGATCCACGATTTGTAGCAGTTCCTCCATGCTCAGAGAGTGGAAGATGATGACCTCGTCAATACGGTTGAGGAATTCGGGCCGGAAGGTAGCCTTCAGGGCTTCCTCTACCCGTCGCCGCATTTCGGCCTCATCCAGCATGTTGCCTTCCCTGCGGGAAGCGGAGAACCCGATTCCGGATGAGGCCCGGATGTGCTCCGTCCCTACGTTCGAGGTCATGATGATGACGGTGTTGCGAAAGTCCACCGTATGCCCC
>JBMFPK010000243.1:0-755 GCA_049969155.1 Chloroflexia bacterium
CAGATCGTCCTCGTGAACCTGTCCGGGCGAGGCGACAAGGACCTGGATACCGTGGTTGGAGCATCTCGTGGACAAGACCTGTACCCATCCGCTACGGCTCCACGAGCGCAGCTGGACACGACCGCATAACCGGAGGGGCCCATGCAACCGCAACGTGGCATCGCGCGCATCGAAGCGGCCTTCGACGCCGCCCGTCAGGACGAACGTGCCGTCCTGGTCGCGTACTTGACCCTGGGGTACCCTACTCCGGAGGATTCGGTCGCGCTGATCCAGGCGGTCGTCGAGGCCGGGGCGGACATCGTCGAGCTCGGAATCCCCTTTTCTGACGCCCTGGCCGATGGCCCGACCATCCAGCGGGCGAGCGACACGGCCCTGCGACAGGGAATGACCGTAGCCCGTTGTCTGGAGCTGGCCACGGCAGTCCGTGCCCGCGGAGTAGACGTCCCCTTGCTCTTCATGGGGTACTACAACCCCATCCTCTCGTACGGAGAGGTGCGTTTCACCTGCGCGTGCCGCGAAGCGGGGGTCGACGGCCTCATCGTGCCCGATCTTCCCCCGGAGGAAGGCGGTGCCCTGGAGGCCGCGTGCGCCTCTGAGGCCCTCGCGCTCGTCTACCTCCTCGCGCCGACCAGCACCGAGGAACGAATTCGCCTGATCGCCCAGCGCTCGCGTGGCTTCATCTACCTCGTGTCTGTGACCGGAACCACCGGTGCCCGCGACACGCTTCCTCTGTACCTCGAGGGATTCGTGCAGCG
>JBMFPK010000243.1:765-4069 GCA_049969155.1 Chloroflexia bacterium
CAGAAGCCGCTTTGTGTGGGGTTTGGCATCTCGCGACCGGACCAGGCGCGGGCTGTGGCAAACCTCGCGGACGGCGTCGTCGTTGGGAGCGCGCTCTTGGAGAAAGCTGCGGACAGGGACGGGATAGCGTCGGTCTGCGCGCTGGTGCGCGCCCTGCGTCGGGCCGTTTCTTCGAAATCGGCTGCTTGACAGGGTGGAGAGGTTAGGCTATGATATCGGGTGAGCAAGGAGGGAACCTTCGATGGCGCATCCTGGGCAGCCTGCCGCAGTCGAGATGGTCGAGCACTCCGTGCGGGGTGCCCTTGTGCGCGTGGGTTGGCGTGGAGCGGTTGCCGCCTACATCTACCTTTACTGCTACCCGGGGCTGCTCCGCGCCGGGCCGTCCTAGCACCCGATCGAGAACCGGCAGCCAGAGGCGTGGAGCAGCGGAAAGGCTCCACGCCTCATCGTTTTTCTCGGGCAACGGAGGCCAGATGATGGGGCCGTGCGTGCGCGCCATCCGCGGAGCGATCAGCGTCGAGGCCAACGAAAAGGAGGCGATCCTCCAAGCCAGCGGTGAGCTGCTGAGCGCGATCGTCCGCCATAACGATCTGGTCCCGGAGCAGGTCATCGCGATCCTCTTTACGGCTACTTCCGACCTGGATGCGGCCTATCCCGCTGAGGCTGTGCGGGCCATGGGTTGGCGGCAGGTCGCGATGCTCTGCTTGCAGGAGATGGCGGTGGCCGGTGCCTTGCCGCGCTGCATCCGTGTACTTGTCCTGGTGAACGGCGATGGGTCGGATCGCCCGGTGCGTCACGTCTATCTGCGCGAGGCGCGCCGGCTACGGCCGGATTGGAGCACGGAGGGCGGAGGATGATCATCGTGATGAAACGGGAGGCTACCAGCAAGCAGATCGGCGAGGTGATCGCCCGGGTGGAGGAGTGGGGATACCGCGTGCACCTCTCCGAAGGGGAAGAGCGCACGATCATCGGGCTGATCGGAAACGGCCGGCCGATCCCGCGGGAGCAAATCGAGAGCATGGCCGGCGTCGAGCGGACCGTTCCCATCCTCCGTCCGTACAAGTTGGCCAGCCGGGAGTTCCACCCTCGCAACACGAGCGTGCATGTGGGGGGGGTGACCATTGGGAGCGGGGAGTTTGTCATCATGGCAGGGCCGTGCGCGGTGGAGAGCAGGGAGCAACTCCTCGAAACCGCGCGGGCTGTCAAAGCGGCGGGCGCGCACATCCTTCGCGGCGGTGCCTTCAAGCCCCGAACGTCCCCCTATTCCTTCCAGGGATTGGGCGAGGATGGGCTGCGTATCCTGGCCGAAGCCCGTGAGGAAACCGGCCTGCCGGTGGTCACTGAGGTCATGGATCCGCAGCAAGTCCCTCTGGTCGCCTCCTACGCGGACATTCTCCAGGTAGGAGCGCGCAACATACAGAACTATGCCCTGTTGCACGCTGTGGGAGAGTCCCGTATGCCTGTCCTCTTGAAGCGCGGGATGATGTCCACCGTAGAAGAACTCCTGATGGCCGCAGAGTATATCCTCTCCCATGGGAACTATCAGGTGATCCTCTGCGAGCGGGGCATCCGTACCTTCGAGCCGTATACCCGCAACACGCTCGATATCAGCGCCGTGCCGCTCTTGAAGCAGCTTTCGCATCTTCCGGTGATCGTGGATCCAAGTCACGCCTCGGGGCGCTGGGAGCTGGTCGAACCGCTCTCCTGTGCAGCCCTCGCGGCCGGAGCAGATGGGCTGATCGTCGAGGTCCATCCGCGGCCGGAGGAGGCCCTCTCCGATGGACCACAATCGCTCAAGCCGGCGCGCTTTGCCGCGCTCGTGCAGCGGCTGCGCACACTGGCCACAGCGGTCGGGAGGACGGTGCCGTGACGCTCGCCGATCGAAAGGTCGCTGTGGTTGGCCTTGGGCTGATGGGCGGATCGTTTGCGGCCGCCATCCGCGGACGGTGCCGCGCCGTGGTCGGAGTGGACCGGGACGCGGAGGCGCTCGAAACTGCGTTGATGGCAGGGCTTGTTTCCCAAGCGACGCACTCGCTTGCCGAGGGGCTTGCTGAGGCGGACATCGTGCTCCTGGCAACGCCGGTGAGGACGACGTTGCAGTTGATCGATTCGGTCCGTGTCCTTGCCAAACCGGGCGCCCTTGTGATGGATGTCGGGAGCACCAAGCGGGAGATCGTGGAAGCGATGGAACGGTTGCCGGAACATCTCTGGGCGATCGGCGGCCACCCGATGTGTGGGAAGGAGCGGTCGGGCATCGGGGCTGCGGACCCGAACCTGTACCGGGGGTGCACGTTCGTCCTGACGCCGCTGTCCCGTACCCCACCGCCCGCTTTGGCGCTGGCCCTGTCCCTTGTCTCTGCGTTGGGCGCGCGCCCCTTGATCCTCGATGCCGAACGCCACGACCGACTCGCCGCGGCCATCAGCCACCTGCCTTACCTCCTTGCCTGTGCGCTTGTGCGATGCGCTGACGACGTCGCCCGGGAGGATCCGACGGTGTGGAAGCTCGCCTCCTCGGGGTTCCGAGACACCTCCCGCCTCGCCGCGAGCGACATCACCATGATGCTGGATATCCTGATGACCAACCGGGACGCCGTGCTGAAGGCGCTGGATGTTGCGGAGCAGCACCTGAAGCACCTTCGAGGTTGGCTCGAGGTGGGGGATGAGGCCGCGCTTCGTGCGGCCTTGCAGGAGGCCCGTTGGGTCCGTGTTGCTTGGCACACAGAGAACGAAAGGAAGGACGGATGACGACCTTGCGCGTGGGCCGGGGGCTCCCCTTGCGTGGACGGCTCCGCGTGCCCGGGGACAAATCGATCTCTCATCGGGCGCTCCTTCTGGCATCCCTGGCCGAGGGTATCAGCAGCATCGAGAACTGGCTGCCCGGCGGTGACTGCTTGGCTACCCTGCGCTGCCTGGAGAGCTTGGGCGTGCGCATCGAGCGCTCCTGCCCCACCACGCTCCGTGTGGAGGGCCGGGGGTTGTACGGGCTGCGGCCATCGGTTGCTCCTCTGGACTGTGCGCGGTCGGGAACGACGATGCGGCTGTTGGCCGGCATCCTGGCCGCCCAGCCGTTCCAGAGCATCCTCACGGGCGATCCCGGGCTCAACCGGCGCCCTATGGAGCGCGTGGCACAACCGCTTCGCAGCATGGGCGCGTACGTCGAGACGACCGAAGGGCACGGCCCGATGACCGTGGGTCCCCTCCGCACCGCGTCGACACGACTGAGGGGCATCTCCTGCGCGATCCCTGTGGCGAGTGCCCAGGTCAAGAGCGCGATCCTGCTGGCCGGCCTCTACGCCGACGGCCC
>JBMFPK010000244.1:0-4064 GCA_049969155.1 Chloroflexia bacterium
CTCCCCATGGAGAACCTGGCCTACATCGAACGGCTCGGGTACGACGAGGTCGCCGTCCCCTGCGCCGCCTGCTTCTCGCGCTTCAAGTTCGCCCTCCACGACATCGCCCGCTACCCCGAGCTGTGCGAGGAGGTGACCCGCGAACTGGGCTACGAGTACCAGGGAAGGGTCAAGGTCAACCACATCGTGAGCACGATGCTCGAGCGCGTCGGCACCGAGGAGATCGCGCGACGCGTCACGCGGCCCCTGACCGGCCTCAAGGTCGTCTGCTACTACGGCTGCCTGATCACCCGCCCCAAAACCGTCACCGGAGCAGAACACCACGAATACCCCATGGAAATGGACCGCCTGATGGCCACCCTCGGCGCCGAGGTGCTCGACTGGAACTACAAGACCGATTGCTGCGGCAACAACCTGACCCTCACCGAAACCGAGGTCGCCCTCAAACTCACCCAGCGCATCCTCCACGATGCCAAGGCGGTCGGGGCGGAGGCGGTCGTGGTCGCCTGCCCGCTGTGCCAGGTGAACCTGGACGCGCGCCAGCCTCAGATCGCGGCCGACTTCCACGAGGAACTGAACCTACCCGTGCTCTACTATACCCAGCTCATGGGCATCGCCCTGGGGATCGACCCCAAGGAGCTGCACCTGGAGACCCATTTTGTCGACCCTAGGCCGCTCCTGCGCGCCAAGGGATTGCTGGTGTAGGGATCGGATACGGATGGCCCCCGCTTCCTCGGACCGGCAGGCCGGCCGGAAGAGGGGGCCTTTGAATCGGGGCAGGGGATTCTCGGGTTGCGCTCCGTCACCGGGATCGTGTTTCTCCTGACCTTGCTGGGCGTGATGTGGCCTTGCGGGAACTTGAGCGGTGGAAACGGATCCTCCTCGAACCGGCACTCTGGGGGCTTCTCCTCGCGCTTGCGGTGGGGGGGCTTGTCGCCTACCAGGTGCGACAACCGTTCGCGCTCGACGTCGGCGGCCCCCACGATGCCCCTTATGTCCAGGGAATGCACGAACCGGAGGAGGACCGACCGGCCGGCGGTTCCCCGGTGGATTTTCGCTGGACCCGGGGGCTTTCCGCGCTGCGGATGCCCGGGTTGGGAAAGCAGGAGATCGCCCTGGTGTTCCGCCTCCAGGGCTACCGCCCCGACGGAAGCTCGCCTCGCCTCCGCTTTCGCGTCGGTGAAAGGCCCTTGGCCACTTTTTTCGTCGGTCCCGCCTGGCAGGACTATGCCCTCGTCCTTCCGCGCGAAGCGCTCGCCGCAGGAGACCTGAACCTCACGCTAGAATCCGAAACCTTCCTCCCAGCCGGGGATGCGCGCGCCCTGGGGGTAGGGCTCGACCGGGTGGAGGTGCGGCCCCTCGGAAAGGGTTGGGTCGATCCCGCCTGGGGGCTGCTCGCAGCGCTCCTGGGGACGGTGTTTCTGGCCTACCTTCTCCTGCGCCGCTGGGGGCTGGGGCGGCGCTGGACCGGCGCGGCTGTCGCCCTCCTTGTGGCCCTCCTGTGCGACCTTCTGGCCTTCCATCGCCTTTCGTTGACAAGCTTTGCGCCCCGCCTGTTGCTCCTCCTGGTCTGGGGGTGGCTGCTCACGGCGATCGCGCTCCCCTTCCTGGAAGCCGGATCGGACAGCCCCTCGCGGATCCGGCAGCTCTGGGCCGTTCTGCTCACGGGCTTTCTGCTGCGGATCGGCGGGATGGTCTACCCCCAGTTCCGCTCGAGCGACCTGCTGTTCCACGTCCATCGCGCCGAGTGGGTAATGCGGGGCACCCTCTTCTTCACCGCCGAGATCCCGGACGTCCTCCTGCCGGCCCCTTACCCCCCGGGCCTGTACCTCCTGTTCCAGCCGCTCGCACTCTTTTCGGGGAACCTCCCGCTCCTGATGCAGGTCTGCGGGGCAGCCTTGGACACGGCGGCCGGTCTTCTCCTGTACCGACTGGCCCGCGAGCTCACCAACCGGGAGCGCCCGGCACTCCTCGCCCTGCTGATGCGCGAAAGCGCTCCCGTCACCTACCTCATTTTCTCCTGGGGAAACTACACAAACCTCTTCAGCCATGCTGCGGCCACCGCCGTCCTCCTGCTTTTGTGCCGTATGGACCACGAAGACCGGCGAGGATGGATGCTCCTGGCCGGAGCTTGTTTCCTCGTCCTGCTGGGCCATTTCGCGGATAGCCTTCTCCTGGGAGCCCTTCTGCTCTTTGCCCTTGCCTTTGGCCTCCTTTCGGCGGACGGACGGCGCGCGGTTCCCTGGGTGCTGGCCGCGATTTTCTGTTCGGGCGTTGCAGCGCTGGCGCTCTACTATACCGCTCCGCCGATCCGATCGGCTCTGCGGGGCGCGTTCCGCTTTCTCCTCCTGGAGCGGCCCCACACCGCCTCGGCGTGGGGAAACCCTCTCCCTCAGTTCCTGTCCCACGTGCAGCCGCTGCTGGCGATCCTCGCCCTGCCGGGGCTTGTCCTTATGGCCGGCCGGCGGCGGGCCTGGCCGGCAACCGTGCTCGCAGCAGCCCTGAGCACCGCGGCCCTCTTCGCCCTGGGACAGGCCGCCTTTGGCTTCTCCTCGCGCTACAGCCTCTTTGCGCTGCCCGTGCTCGCGCTAGGGGCAGGCACCTGGAGCGGGGGTCTTTTCACCAGAGGAAAGGCCGGTCGGCTAGTGCTGGGAGTGCTGCTCTTCTACCTCGTGTACGACGGACTGCACGTGTGGCACTGGACGATCGCCTTCGGGCAGCGCTGATGGTATAATGGGGCAAAAGAGCGCGGAGAAGGCATGGACCGAGCGGAAGTCGAGGCCGAACTGGCCCTGCGGATCGAGCCGTGGCTCCAGCATATGCGTTGGCGCCGCGATTTTGCGGCCTGGCGCGAGCGCCGGCTGTTCCAGGAACGCTATCAGGAAGGACGGCTGGCTCAGGTGCGGCGCTGTCTGGGCACCCTTGCGGGAAAGCGGCTTCTCGATCTCGGCGCCGGAATGGGCGGCTTTGCCGTCGCGGCTACGCGCGAAGGGGCCGTGGTTTACGCGGCCGAGTTCAACGCCGCCTACTGCGAGATCAGTGTCCTCCGCGGGAAACGGTACGGGCTTGCCCTGCCCGTGCTGCAGGCCGCGGGGGAGGCGCTTCCCTTCCCTGAAGGTTTCTTCGATGCCGTGTGCGCCTGGGACGTGCTGGAGCATGTGCGCCATCCGGCGAGGGTCCTGGCCGAATCGCACCGGGTGCTGCGTCCGGGCGGCGTTTTCCTCCTCACGGTGGTCAACCGGCTTGCGTTCCGCGATCCACACTACCATCTGCCCCTGTTGAACTGGGTCCCACGTGCGTGGGCGGAATGGTGGGTGCGCCGAGCAGCACGGGGCAAGGAGCAAGTGCGCTTCGCCGACCGGCAGCGCCTCTCCGAGATGCACTACTTCACCTGGGGAGCGTTTCGGCACCTCGCGCGCGCCGCGGGATTCCGCGTGCAGGACCTCCGGGAAGGGGGAAGCGAACCCGGTCGGCATACGCGCTACGCCCGGTTGCGCCGCCTCTTGCGCCTGGTGGGGCTCGAACGCCCAGCCTACCGGCTCGCGCGCAGCCTGTTCCTCTCCTCCTTCGAGGTCGCGCTGTGGAAGGAATCCGTGTCGCCCTCTACAACCTCACCACGACCGTAACGACCGGCGGCGTGGAGACGTTCGTCTGGGAACTGGGGCGGGAGCTCCAGCGACGCGGGCTGACCGTCCACCTGATTGCCGGCAAGAGCCCGCTTCCGGACCGGTACCCAGAGCTCACGGTCGTCCGGCGCCCGTTCATCGGCCGGCAGGCTTTTCGCCGCATCCCGGGGTTGCAACGGGCCTACGCGATCACCAAGCTCCTCGAGCGCCTCTCCTTTGCCGGCACGACCCTCCCGCTCCTGCTCCGGGAGCGCTACGACATCCTCCACATCCAGAAGCCGTACGACCTGCCGGTTGCCCTGCTTGCCCGGCGATGGGTCGGGAGCCGGGTGGTCTTCGGCTGCCACGGCGAGGACTTTTTCCCCGGAGACCGGCGACTCGGGCGGAAGGCAGATATCGCCGTCTCCTGCAGCGCCTTCAACGCCGAGACCGTCGCGC
>JBMFPK010000245.1:0-4058 GCA_049969155.1 Chloroflexia bacterium
GCACGCATCCCCGAGGCGGCGGTTCCTCCACGAGCAAGCGGGCTGCACCCAGGAGCATCGCCATGTGCGCATCGTGCCCGCAGGCATGCATGACCCCGGGCACAGCCGATGTGTAGGGCAATTCGCTCTCCTCCTGGATGGGCAGAGCGTCCATATCCGCGCGCAACGCCACCACGGGGTCCCCCTCTCCCAGCTCGCCCACGACCCCGGTACGGCCGACCCGCTCGCGCACCCGCAGGCCGAATCCCCTCATCGACTCCGCTACAAAGCGCGCTGTCTCCTCTTCCCGGAAAGCGAGCTCCGGGTAGCGGTGGAAGTGGCGGCGCCAGGCGCGTAGCGTCTCCTCCAGGGCCTGTGCTCGGGCCAAGAGATCGTGCAACCCACTCCTCCTTTGCGCTCCCGACACCCCCTTCGGGCACCGGGCCTTCAGCCACGCAGGATCGCGCGTGCCGCTAGCGAAGGCTTCGGAACAGGTCCGTCAGCAGTTGGGACCCGGTCAACGTCAGGACGGTCAGCACCACCATCGCCACCAGCGTGGGCACCGCGAGCGCCAGGAAGTAGCCGCAGCCGAACTTGAAACCGTCAGCGAACGTGAGTTTCATGCTTTCCTCCTCGACCCGCTACGCAAGAGGAGCCCTTTCGCCCGCCTTCCCGCTACCGCAGCAAAGGAAGGAACGATCGGCCGGCGATCACCCCGAGCAGCAGGAGCCAGAGGAGAACCCCGATGGAGAGGCCGATCGAGGCGACGATCGAGGCGATCACAAAACCACAGCCGAAGGAGAAACCGTCCCCTATCGAGAGGTCGGCTGGCTGCTTTCCGGGCGGTGCAGGTAGAGGATCCACGGTCTTTCCTCCTTTCTCGCTCCTCCGGGTCGGCGAGCCTTTTCACCCACCCGGATCGACCTTTTGCCCGCTTTCCTTCGCCGGCTGTTCCACACGACTTGCTTTCACGGGCGCACCTCGCTGCACCAGCGCGCTTCGAGGGCGCTCAGAGTGCCCTCCCGGGCAAGGCGGCGAAGCGCGCGCTGCAGTCGGTGATGCAGCCAGACGCTCCGGCGGGCGACCACCGCGACGAACGATTCGTCCTGCAACACCGGTCCCCGGATCTCCACCCCGCCCCGGCCCAGGACAAAGGCGAGTGCGGAGATACGGTCGACCACTGCGGCGTCGACGTCTCCGGCGAGTAGCGCTTCCAGCGCTTCTCCGGGGCTGAGGAAAGCGACCCGGCGCGAGATGATCCCGGCCCGCTCCCACGGCTGCACCAGGGAGTCCCCAGCTCCCCCCATCTCCACGCCCACCCTCTTTCCCCGCAGCGCTCTCGGGCCGTCGATCTCGCTCCCGGCACGCACCACGAGCACCTGCCCGGCCTGGAAGTACGGCTGCGTGCAACGCTCCCGCCGGCACAGTTCGGGGCTATACGGGTACGAGGAGAGGATCAGGTCGATCTCTCCGGAAACGAGTGCGTCGTAGAGGCTATCGTACCCCATCGGCACAAGTTGCACCTGCACCCCCATCTGCCCGGCGAGCGCCTGGGCCAGATCGATATCGAAGCCGACGATTTGCCCTTCCTGCTCCATCTCGAAAGGGGGATAGGCCGGATCCAGCCCCACCCGCACAACGCCGGTCGCCTCGATGCGCCTCCGGGTATCGTCGTCCATCCAGGGCGGGACAAGGGCCGCACCGAGGAGGTTCAGCAGAACGAGGAGTGCGAGCACCAGGTGGATCCGGGCAAACGGTCGCTCCTTCATGGCCTTACCCCATCGGAGACACTCCCCAACGCCACGAGGAGGTTCCGCAGGACACCGACCCACCGTTCCCCCAAGCCGTCCCGTTCCAACCAGACCTGGCTACCCCGGATGCGCACGCGCTGCGCCAGCCACAGGGGGAGTTCCTGGAGGACCGGGCGCGTCCCCTCCGGGAAGGCGATGCGGATGTGCTTCCCCTCGGCGCGCACCTCTACGGCGCCCGCGCGCAGGGCGAGCACCTTGAGGCGGAGCAGTTCGAGGAGCGCCTGGGTGGGCGGAGGAGGTTCCCCGAAGCGGTCCCGCAGCTCCCGGGCCATCTCCTGAACCTGACGGGTCGTTCGTACATCGGCCATGCGGCGATAGACGTGCAGCCGCACTTCCGGTTCTGGGACATAGTCTGCCGGCAGGTAGGCTTCGAGCGGCAGGTCCAGGGTCACCGGGGCGGGCCCGCGCAGCTCTTCGTGGGCCGTTTCCTGCAGCGGGACGGGCAGGGGCCGGCCGGCCCGCAGCTCTTCCACGGCTTGGGCCAGGAGCCGGGTATAGAGGTCGAACCCGACCGCAGCGATGTGTCCGCTCTGCTCCGCGCCGAGGAGGTTCCCCGCGCCACGGATTTCCAGGTCGCGCATGGCGATCTGGAAGCCGGCCCCAAGGTCCGTGGCTTCAAGGATCGCCTGCAGCCGTTTCTGCGCCGCCTCCCCCATCTCTTTGCCAGGGTGGTACAGGAAGTAGGCATAGGCACGCACCGGGCCCCGGCCAACCCGGCCGCGCAATTGGTAGAGCTGCGCTAGCCCCAGGAAGATCGCGTTGTCGATGAGGATGGTGTTCGCATTGGGGATATCGAGGCCGCTTTCGATGATCGTTGTGCAGACCAGGACGTCGTATCGGCCTTCCACGAAATCGAGCATCACGCGCTCCAGCTCCGCCTCGGGCATCTGCCCGTGCGCGACGCCGAAGCGCGCCTCCGGAACCAGCCGCTGGAGATCGCGCGCGACGCGGTAGATCGTCTGCACGCGGTTGTGCACGAAGTAGACCTGCCCGCCGCGCTCCAGTTCCCGTAAGATGGCGGAGCGGATCACCTTTTCGTTGTACGGGAGGACATAGGTGCGGATGGGCACCCGCTCCTCCGGAGGCGTTTCGATGACGCTCAGGTCGCGCAGGCCGGTGAGCGACATATGGAGCGTCCGCGGGATGGGGGTGGCGGTGAGCGTCAGCACGTCCACCTCGCGCCGCAGCCGTTTCAGGTGTTCCTTGTGGCGGACACCGAAGCGCTGCTCCTCGTCTACGATGACGAGACCCAGGTCCTTGAAGGTGACATCCCGCGAAAGGATGCGGTGCGTGCCGATCAGGATGTCGACCTCTCCCCGGGCAACCCGTTCGACGATGCGCCGTTGCTCGGCCGGCCGGCGAAAGCGCGAGAGCATCTCCACGACCACCGGAAACGGCTCCAGACGCTCCCGAAAGGTGCGATAATGTTGCTGCGCCAGCACCGTGGTCGGAACGAGGACCGCCACCTGTTTGCCGTCCATCACCGCTTTGAAGGCCGCGCGCAGCGCCACCTCGGTCTTGCCGTACCCGACATCGCCGCAGACCAACCGGTCCATCGGCCGAGGACGTTCCATATCCCGTTTGACCTCGGCCACGGCACGGAGCTGCCCCTCCGTCTCCAAGTAGGGGAAGGCCGCTTCCAGCTCGGCCTGCCAGGGAGTATCCGGGGAGAAGGCAAAGCCCGGCACGACCTCGCGCGCGGCGTACAGTTCCAGCAGCTCTTTCGCCAGATCCCGCACGGCCTGCCGAACGCGGGCTTTGGTCCGTTCCCACTCCCCGGTGCCCAGGTGGTGGAGTGCTGGAGGAGCATCCCCCGACCCCACGTAGCGGCGCACCCGGTCCACCTGATCGACCGGGACGTACAGCCGGTCGCTTCCGGCATAGCGGAGGAGCAGGTATTCGCGTTCCACGCCGTCCGCCAGTGTCAGGCGCACGAGCCCCTCGTAAACGGCAAAACCGTGTTCTTCGTGCACGACATAGTCGCCCACCTGGAGCCGCTGCAGGAAATCCTCGCGGAACAGCTCTCGCCTCGGGCGGCGGACCAGGGGGCGCCTGCGCGGCGGTGCCCAGCCCAGGATCTCCGTATCCGTCCAGAGGGCAAGCCCGATCGGGGGGCACGCCCATCCTCCCGTGGGCAGGCGTCCGGGATGCAGATCGAGCGCGCCAGGCAAGGGACCGATCCCTTGCTCGCGCAAGAGCTCGGTCAAGCGGGAGGCCTGATGGCTCACCACGATGACCCGTCCCCCCGCCCTGCGTTGCTCCCCGACC
>JBMFPK010000246.1:0-4041 GCA_049969155.1 Chloroflexia bacterium
GGAGCTTCAGGTAGTCGGCCAGGTTCGCCGCGGTAATCCCGCCGGTCGGGATAAAGCGCACCCCTTTGAAGGGGGCGGCCAGGGCCTTGAGCATTTTCACGCCGCCGAGGGCTTCCGCCGGGAAGAACTTGACGATGGAGAGCCCTCTGCTCAACGCCATCCCCACCTCGGTGGGTGTGGCCACCCCCGGGATGACGGGGACACCCTCCTGGAGGCACCAGTCGACAAGGGCGGGGTTGAGGCCGGGGGAAACGACAAAGCGCGCCCCGGCATCCACCGCGCGGCGGGCCTGATCGATGGTGAGCACCGTTCCCGCGCCCGTGAGCATCTCCGGCAGGGCAGCAGCGATCTGCCGGATGGCCTCTTCCGCTGCCGCCGTGCGAAAGGTGATCTCGGCGCAGGGGAGGCCGGCGGCGAGCAGGGCTTCCCCCAGGGGGACCGCGTGCTCGGCACGTTCGATCTCGATCACCGGCACCAGGCCCAGTTCGCCGAGCCTTTCCACCACCGGGGAGGGAAACTCGGGAGCGGGCGGCCGGATCTCGACGATCAGCTCGATCTCCACAGGGATGTGCCCGGGAAGGTCGCTCACCCCAATGGAGGTTCGGGCGTGTCGCCCGCGTTCGCCGAACAACTGCTCCAGGAGCTCGGAGGCGCCGTTGATGACTTCCGGCTGTCGGTCAAAGCCCGGAGCGCTGTTCACATAACCATTCAACTTGACGATGCGCGCCACGCGGTCCAGCTCCCCGAGCGTGGCCTTGAGCACGCTGATCAGGTTGAGGGCGGTTTGGCGGGCCGCCTCGTACCCCTCTTGCAAGGAGAGCTCTTCCCCGACGCGGCCGGTACGCATCGGTCGGCCATCTATGTAGCAGGTGGTGCCAGAAAGGAAGAGGAGGTCCCCGCTCTGCCGGGCGAGCAGGTAGGCCCCCACGGGTCGCGGGAGGGAGGGCAGGGTCAGCCCCAGTTCCTGGAGTTTTTTCTCGGTGTCCATGCGTCTTTCCGCGTATCGGGTTGAGGGGATGGGCTCCCAGGGTGGCTCGCCAGACATCTTCCCGGGGAGCCCATCCGCTTCCATCCTATCTATCTAGAAGACGCTATCCGGGTTGTAGAAACGGCAGGCGTTCTCGGGCGAGATCAGCGGGGAGGGGAGGACGGTATCCTTCTCGGGGACTGCGCCGGCCAAGATGGCCATCAGGCGATGGAACCCGGCCCGTCCGATCTGGTCCGAGTTGTTCAGCCCGGTGCAGGCATAGTTGGTGCCGTCCAGGATGGCCTTCAGGGCCTCCTTCTGGCCGTCGACGCCGCAGAGGAACATCTCTTTGCTCCGGCCGGCATCGGCGATGGCTTTCTGGGCTCCCAGGCACATCGAGTCGTTCTCGCAGAAGACGGCATCGATCTTGTCGTACTTGGCGAGCATGTTCTCCATCAGCTTGTAGCCGCCGTCCTCGCTCCAGCCGCCAAAGTCCGGCGCCATGATGACCTCGATGTCGCTCTTTTGCACGACGGAGAGCATGCCGTTCGTGCGGTCGAGGCCGATGGAGTTGTCGGCCGGCCCGCCGCGGAGCACGACCAGGCGACCCTTGCCGCCCAGGCGGTTGACGATGTACTGCCCGTCCTGGACGCCGATCTGGTAGTTATCGGGGCCGATCCAGCTCGTATAATCGCCGCCCTTCAGTTTGCGGTCGACGAGCACCACCGGGACGCCCGCCTTCTTGATCGCCTCGAGGCCGGCCGGGAGCGCCTCAATCGGGCCACCACTGATGATAATGCCATCGACCCCCTTGGCCAGCACATCCTCGATGTCCGAGGTGAGCTTCTCGGCATCCCCGTTCGCGTCGGTGACGATCACCTCGACGTTGCCGTAGTAAGCGGCTTCCTCCTGGACCGCTTTGGACATCCCGATGAAGTAGGCGCAGCAAAGGGTAAAGTTCACCATACCGATGCGAATGGTGCGCTGCCCCGTCTGCGCCTGCTGGGTGGGCGTCGCCGGACCACAGCTGGCCACAAGCAACGGCAAGAGGACCAATAGGCTGATGAGCATTCGCTTCTTCATGGCTTTTTCCTCCTGCAAGAGCTTCCTGAGTCCGTTCCCTGTCGAAAGCTTCCCGTCGCACCTCCTTGATGGATCCCGCGACCCGGAACGCTTCACTCCTTTCGCCGGGCGAGCACGGCGAAGAGGATGATCAGCCCCTTGAAGATCTGCTGATAGTAGGTCTGCACGTTGAACAGGTTCAGGAGGTTGTCGATCAGGCCCAGGGTGAGCACACCTCCGAAGGTCCCCACGACGCCGCCCGAGCCTCCCCCCAGCACAGCGCCGCCGATCACGCAGGCCGCGATCGCATCCAGTTCGTAGCCAGCCCCCACGCTCGGCTGCGCGATGCCCAGCCGGGAGGCCAAAAGCACGCCGGCAGTGGCGGCAAAGAACCCCGAAATCGCGTAGGAGAGCAGGATATGGGCCGACACACGGATGCCCGCCAGCCGCGCCGCTTCTTCATTGCCCCCGATCGCGATGATGGCCCTACCGGCAGTCGTGCGGTTGAGGAAGAACCAGACGAGCACAAAGCAGATGGCCATCACGAGCGCCGAGAACGGCACCGGTCCCAGGGAGCCGCCCAGCACCGAGCGGAAGATCGGGTTGGAAGGCACCTGGGGGACCTCGGAATAGACGTAGACAGTCCCCCGCACTGCCCCCAAAGTGGCCAGGGTCACGATAAAGGGGGCAAGTCTGAAGCGCGAGATGAGGAAACCGTTGAGCAGGCCGACCAACACGCCTGCGCCCAGCGCGATCAGCAAGGCCAGTCCGAGCGGCAGCCGGTGCTGCATGCCGGAGGCCAGGATTGCGCTCAGCGCGACCACCGAACCGACCGACAGATCGATGCCGCCGGAGAGGATCACCACCAGCATCCCCAGGCTGATCAGGCCGTTCGTCACGGTCTGGCGCATGAGGTTGCTGATGTTCCGTTGGGTGAAAAAGACGTCCGAGACGGAGGCCGCGATCAAGAGCAGCAACACGAACGCGGCCATGAAACCGTAGTCGACCCAGCGACGCCGCGACACTGAGCGAAGGATCTGCCCGATCCGGAGCGCCCTTTGTTTGAGGACGTGCTCGCTCGTTTCGACTTTCGGATCCTGATCCATCATTGTACCCCCGCAGCACAGGCCAGGACGGATTCCTCGGTTGCCTCGGTCCTGGAGAACTCCCCGACGAGCTGGCCCTCCCGCATCACAAGCACCCGGTCGCTCATTCCCAGGACCTCCGGGAGTTCGGAAGAGATCAGGAGAATTGCGACTCCCTGCAGGGCCAGCTCGTTGATGATGCGGTAGATCTCTGCCTTGGTGGCCACATCGACGCCCCGAGTCGGCTCGTCCAGGATGAGCACCCGGGCCTGTGACAGCAGCCACTTTGCCAGGACCACTTTTTGCTGGTTGCCCCCGCTAAGTTGCCGCACCAGGCGGGTGATCTGTGGCGGGCGGATGTCGAGTTTCTCGACCTGAGAGCGCACTTGGGCATCTTGCTTCGCACGGTTCAACACGCCCCACCGGCTCAGGCGGTGCAGGACGGGCAGAGTCGCGTTGTCCCGGATGGTACACTCCAGCACCAGGCCGTCGCGCTTTCGGTCCTCGGTCAACAGGGCGATGCCCGCGTTCACGGCATCTTTCGGCGAGCGCGGCCGGAACGGCTTCCCCTGGAGGAGGATCTGACCACTGGTGATCGGTTCGGCGCCGAAGAGGCAGCGGGCAAGCTGGGTGCGGCCGCTCCCCACGAGCCCGAACAAGCCCACTACCTCGCCGGCCGAGAGGGAAAACGAAACGTCGTGGAAGGCCCCCTCGTGCCGGAGGTTCTGCACCACGAGCACGGGCTCACCAGCCTGGCTGCGGCGGGACGGGTAGATCTCCTCCAGGCTCCGACCGATCATCATGCGGATGAGCTGGTTCTGGTCCACCTCCCTGGGATAGACCGTCCCCACGAGCTGCCCGTCCTTGAGCACCGTGATACGGTCGGCGATCTCGAACACCTCGTCCAGGCGGTGGGAGATGTAGAGG
>JBMFPK010000247.1:0-4003 GCA_049969155.1 Chloroflexia bacterium
GGCCACGAACCCGCCCTCCGTCCCCCAGGGCCAGCCGCTGCAACTGACGGCGACGATGAACGATACGCGCCGGCAAACCGATCCCTGGCAAAACATCGTGGCCGCCGAGTACTTTGTCCTTCCGCTTCATGGACCCACGCCCCCCGGAGAACCCGGGACAGGCACACCGATGAACCCGCAAGACGGGTCTTGGAACAGCCCGATCGAGAATGTGGTGGCGACGGTGGACACCTCGGCACTCGAGCCCGGCGAGTATATCATCGCCGTGCGCGGGAAGGATGCGAACAACAGCTGGGGACCGTTCACTGCCGCCTTCTTCACGGTGGAACCCGCGCAGTGCGAGCCCGCGCAGATCGTGTCCGTGACCACCGAAACGCTGGGCTGCCAGGTCTCCTTCGCCGTGGAGCTCTCGGGGACGCCCCCGTTCCAATACGATTGGGACTTTGGCGCGATGGGCAGCTCCACGGAGCCCACCCCGACGGTCGAGTTCCCTGCCTCGGGAACCTACCCCTACACGTTGACGGTGACCAACTGCGATCCGCCGGTGCAGGACGTTTACACGGGCACCGTCACCGTCTCCTGCCTGCCCGGGTGCGAGCCCGTGCAGGGGGCGGCGATCGATTTTGCCCCGGCCGAGCCGTTCGTCTTCCGGACGGTGGCCTTTACAGGTAGCGTGAGTGCGGGCGATGCCCCGTTTACCTTCACCTGGGCCTTCGGGGACGGTGCTTGGGGTACGGGGGCGACCACGACCCACCGCTACGCGAGGGCCGGCCTGTATACCGTGGTCCTCACGGTCACCAACTGCGCCGGAACTACAAGCTCCACCGCCACGCGCTCCGTGCCGGTTTCCGCTTTCACGATCTACCTGCCCATCGTAGCCCGCAACCACGAGTGAGCTCCCACGGGTTCCGGCCCGGCCTGCGCGGGCCGGGCCGGAACTTTTTGGACGCCCGATTTGCCCTGGAGGCGGACTTCCTTCTCGCCGGTTGAGCAAATGAGGGCACGAACGAGCGGTCATCAGGCTACAGATCGGAAGCGACCTCAGCGGTTCCGCCGGGAGAGTCGCCCGGCCAAGCGGGACGCCGCGCCGTCGCGGCGGCAGACGGATCACAGCCGTTGGGCGTCCTTGCGAGCCCGATGTGGCTGCTGACCGATCGCAGAAGCCGCGAAGCGCTGTACCGCTCCCCTGTTGCCCAGCGTGTCCGGGTACTTGCTCTTGCGCACCTTCAGCTGGCTCCGCCCCTCGGGCCCAGGGGCCGCTGGAAAGTCGCCGGTTGTGCCGCTGCCACCGTTCGGATCGCCACACCCCTCGGCACGGCAGGCTGTCCTGCGCTCGGGGGTGAAACAGCCGTGGGCAGAGGAAAGGCAGCCTCCGCGCCCTTCAAGCAGAACCGCACCTTACGCCGGCTGCTTCGAGGGCGCAGCATGGCTAGCGGGCCGGGTCCCCCATTGCTCACCACGCGGGGGCTATGGTATCATAGGGTCTGAATCGAGAAAGGCGAAGCGATGCCCCGCACAAGAGAAACCCGGCGGAAAGCATACCGCTTGCTGAGGCTGTTCGGTGCGTTTGCCTGCGCCGGATTGGCAACCTGGTCTCTGCGCACCCGTCAACCGCCGCTGGATTCGTTCCTCTTCGTTGTGGGCGCCGGGGTGCTCTTCGTGAGCACCGTTCTCTGGCCGGAGCGGTTCGATCGGCCCCTCGACGAGGTGCCCGTCTGTGAACGTCCCTTTGGCGAGCGAGCGGGGCTCGCGATCGCCGGAGCAGTGGCGTTGGGCGCCTTGGCGTGGCCGGCCTTTGCCGACAACCGTCTCCGGCCAGGCGGCCTCCTGCTCCTGGGTTTGTCTCTGGCACTCCTCGTGTGGGGCACTTGGGAGCCCGGGCCCGCTCGCAAGCCGAAGGGAGCAGCACCCCGTCTGCACTGGATCGCTTTCGGGGCGACGCTTGCACTCGCCGCGTTCTTCCGCCTTTACCGCCTCGATACCATTCCCTCAGATATGTTCAACGACCTGGCGCACAACTACGAAGAGACGGCGCGCATCCTGAGGGGCGAGTGGATGATCTACGCCACGAGCTTCCCGGGGCGGGAGCCGCTCCTGTTCTACATCGCGGCGGCGGTCGCCCGCCTGGCCGGTTTGAGCTTCTTATCCCTCAAGCTCACAACAGCCCTCCTGGGCATCGTGCTGGCTTTCGCGGTCTATCTCCTCGGCCGCGAGGTGTACGACGAGGGCGTGGGCTGGATCGCCGCGCTCTTGGTCGCCGTGGCCAAGTGGCCCGTGCTCATCCATCGCGTGGGGTTCCGCGGGACCCTCACCGCGTTGACGACCGCGCTGGCAGGATACTTCCTGCTCCGCGGGCTGCGCGAGGGGAGAAGGGTTTGCCTCCTTGCGGCAGGCGGGCTGCTCGGGTTGGGGCTGTACGGCTATACCGCGGCGCTGGCCGCGGTCCCGGCCGTCCTGATCGGCCTGGGGTTGCAAGCCCTGGCCGGGGACCATCACAGGCTCTGGGAACTCCGGCGTTCCCTCTTCCTGGGCGCTCTTGTGGGACTGCTTGTGGCGCTGCCCTTGCTCCGGTATATGCTGGTGGACGGCCGGGAGTCGTTCTGGTTCCGCCCCCTGACGCGTCTGAGCAGCCAGGAACGGCCGCTCCCCGGTCCGGCCGGGGTCGTGTTCCTCGGGAACCTCCTGCGCACGGCGGGCATGTTCCACGTCCGCGGCGACATCGTCTTCCGTACGAATATCCCGGGCGACCCGCACCTGGATCCCGTGACCGGCGCACTGTTCCTGCTGGGGGTTGCGGTCGTGCTGCGGCACCTGCGGCGCGGGAAGAACCTCCTGGTGCTCTCCCTCTTTGCGACTATGCTCCTGCCCACCACCCTTTCGCTCGCCTTTCCCCAGGAGGTCCCCGGCGCGGTGCGAAGCAGCGGGGCCATCGCTACGGTGATGTTCTTCCCCGCGCTTGCGCTCACCCTCGCCGGGGATGTGCTGCGCGATCTGCTTCCACACCGTGGGTGGAAGCGGTGCGCGCTCCTGCTCCTGGGTGGGGTGCTCCTGGCGACAACGGCGCTGAACGCGCGCTTGTGCTTCGTCGAGTACCCGAAGTATCTGCCGTTCGGCAACTATCCCCTCTTCCGGGAGATCGCGCGCGTGATCGACGACCTGGGGGACGACGGCGCGGTGCTGCTGAAGGATGTCCCCTACTGGAGCGACCGAGACGCGATCCGCCTGCAGACACGCGCCCACAAAGAATGGGGGCTGCACGGGGAGATCATGCTGGCAGAGGACCCCTGGGATTTCCAGGCGCTCCGGCAGATGGGGCCCCAGGTCGCCATCGTCTTCCACCCGGAGGACCGGGCGAACCTGAACCTCGTGCGCGCCGAGTTTCCCGACGGTGTGGAGCTCGTCTTCCGCGACGACGCCGGCCGGCCGCAGTTCATCGTCTACCTCTTCCGCACAGAACTGTGAAGCGCACTTGCAAAACGGCGCAAAGTTTGCTATAATAAGATTTGCTACATTGTGTCGTACTTCGCTTCATCGTGCAGGGGCGAGGAAAGGAGGAACCGGTGCGGATCGAACCAGCCCGGGTATCCCGCGGATTGCTGCTCCTGCGCCTGGGCCTCGTCGTTCCCTTCCTCTTCCTGGCGGCGGACTCGGCCTGCATCGTTTCGCTGAAGCTGGCGCTGGCGGGAACCCTCTTGCTCCTTGCCGTGCCTCCAGCGCTGCTCTGGTGGCGACATCCGGAAGCGTGGGCCGATCGGCGCAACCTCGCCGGAGTGGCCTTCTGGGACCTGCTCCTGATCACGCTCCTGAACGTGCTGGCGGTGGCCTTCCACGGGCCGCCGCTCTTTTTCCCTCTCTACATCCTCCTGACCGTTGAGGCGACCTGCTGGTGGGGATGGGGCGGAGCCCTCCTGAGCCGTATTTACGTGCCCAGAACCGTCTTTGCGGTTTCGGCCCTGGGCACTGGCTTGGTTAATCTGACCCTGGCTCTGATCCCCCTGGGCCT
>JBMFPK010000248.1:0-3955 GCA_049969155.1 Chloroflexia bacterium
CTGGCGCAGGACGTCGTCGGCGATGCGGAACGCCTCCAGCATCGAGGTGTGCTTGTCGGTGATCTGGAGCAGCCGGTCGTTCGGGATGACGATCAGTGTGTCGACGTTCGGCTTGAGGGAAGCGATCCCCTCCTCGGCCACAACGCGACGGCGGTTCCCCTCGAAGGTGAAGGGCTTGGTCACCACGGCAACCGTGAGCGCCCCGGCTTCGCGCGCGAGCTGCGCGATGACAGGGGAAGCCCCGGTGCCCGTTCCGCCGCCCATGCCGGCCGTGATGAACACCATGTCGGCGCCGCGCAGGGCTTCGGCAAGCTCCTCGCTCGACTCCTCAGCCGCTTTCTGTCCGATGACCGGGTTGCCGCCGGAGCCCAGGCCCTTGGTCAGCTTGTCCCCGATCCGGATGCGGCGCGGTGCCGAGGAGTGGAGCAAAGCCTGGGCATCCGTGTTCACGGCGATGAACTCGACGCCCTGTACACCGGCCTCGATCATCCGGTCTACTGCGTTGCTCCCGCCTCCGCCCACGCCGACCACCTTCAGCTGGGCAAAGTTCTCCGTCACCAGTTCCAACAGATCCTCCATCGGCATGGCCGCCTCCTTGTCGTCCTTCTGCCAGGACGCACAGGCCTACCTGCGGGATGCTCGCTTCCCGCACCTTTCCCTACGGCAGGAACTCTCGCAACCAACTCTTGAAGCGGTTGTAGATCCGCGCCCAACCCTGTTCCTGCGGCACCAAGTAGGGCGCGACCCCACCCCGCTTGAACCCCCATCGGACCAGGCCCACACAAGTCGCGTAGGCCGGCGTATCGATCGAATCCGCGAGGCCCCCGAGCCCCGTCGGCACGCCGATGCGTACGGGCATATTGAGGACATCGCGGGCCACTTCCTCGATGCCTGGGAGCAGGGCGGTGCCTCCGGTCAGGACCACGCCAGCCGGGAGTAGCCCGTCGTAGCCGACGCGGCGCACCTCCGCGCGCAGCATCTGGAAGATTTCCTGGACGCGCGCTTCGATCACCTCGTGCAGGAGCGTGCGCGAAATCGTGCGCTTCTTCGAGCCGGTGAACGACTCTACCTCGATCGTGTCGTCCTTGCCCTCCTCTCCCTCCGCGGGAGCGCCCTCCAGGTTGGGGCGGGCCTGACCGTGCCGGATCTTCAGGTACTCCGCCACGTCGAACGGCGTGCGCAGCACGATGGCGATGTCGTTCGTGATATGATTCCCGCCCACGGGCAGGACGACCGTGTGCCAGATGCTTCCGTCGATAAAGATGGCGGCATCGGTCGTCCCCCCGCCGCAGTCCACCAGCATCACCCCCATTTCCCGCTCAGCCGGAGTCAGCACCGCCTCGCTGCTTGCCAGGGGCTGGAGCACCAGATCGTCGATCTCCACCCCGGCGCGCTGGACGCACTTGATCAGGTTCTGGATCGCGGTCACCGCCCCGGTGACAATGTGGGCTTCCACCTCGAGCCGAAAGCCGGACAGGCCGACGGGGTCCCGAATTCCCTCTTGCCCGTCGACGATATAGGAGCGAGGGATGACGTGGATGATCTCCCGCTGCGTCGGGACGGCGATCGCGCGTGCGGCGTCGAGCGCCCGTGCCAAGTCCGCCGGGGTGATCTCGCGATCGGCCCGCGAGATCGCCACGACGCCGCGGCTGTTGAGCGATTGGATGTGTCCCCCCGCTACCCCGACGTAGGCGGAACCGATACGGTAGCCGCTGAGCCGTTCTGCCTTTTCGACGGAGGTGACGATCGAGGTCACCGCCTCGTCCACGTTGACGACGATGCCCTTCTTCAGCCCCTTTGAGGGCGTAAGGCCAACCCCCAGGATGTTGACCTGCTCATCCGCCGCTTCGGCGACCAGCGTGACAACTTTCGTTGTCCCTACATCGATCCCGACTACCGTTCGTGTGGCCATCGTGTCCCGCTCCCTGGATTGTCCGCGCCATTATAGTCGAACTGCCCGGGCCCGGCAAACGGACTCAGTAGTAGTAGATCTGGTTCGGCTTGCGAAGGTCCACCTCGACGAACGACGTGCCGCTCTGGAGCAACCATGCCAGCTTGCTCACCTTCTCGTCCAGCCGTTCCGCGTTACCGAATACCGCGCGCCACCCGTCCGCGGAAACAGCGGTGATCCCCCGCCCGGGCTCGTACTCGAAGGGCAGGAGGGCGATGCCCAGGTCGCCAAACAGCCGCGAGAAGACCTGCTGGGCGGTGCGCACGGCCTCCTGATCCACCCGACCATGCACGGCCAAGGGCGCCGCACCCGGGTCCAAGTTCACGATGTAGATGATCTCGGGCATACCGGGTTCCTCCGGACCAAGCACGACCCCTTCCTCGTCGACCAGGTAGCGCTCGTCGGTCGACGAACTGTTGCACCAGGAAACTCCCGGGAAGCGCTCGTAGATCACGAGTCGTACCCGGTTGGGGAGTTCGCGTTCCACCCGGACACGCCACACATAGGGTATGGTCTTCAGCCGCGCTTCGACCTCTGCCGGGTCCAGCAAGAACAGGTTCTTGCCCAGAGCAGCGCTCTCCCGGATCGCCCGGTCGACGGAGAGCGCTCTTTGCCCCGTTACCTCGACCGAGGCGACCGTGAAGCGAGGATGGAGACAGCTATACCCTAGAGCGGCGATGCTCACAAGGGCCAGGAAGGCCCCGAACAATCGCGCGTCCTTGAGCCAGACCATAAGCGCGCGGGCCAGCCCCGGCCTGGCCTGGGCACGGATCTGCCGCCGAGAAGTCCTGTTCCGTTCTGCGTCTGAAGGCAACATCGTCGCGATCCTCAACGGGTCACCCGATCCTTCTGCCGCTCCGCAAAGCGCTCGAGGGCCAGTTCGATCAGCCGGTCGAGGAGGCGCGGGTAAGGAAGCCCGCTCGCTTCCCACAGCTTCGGATACATGCTGATCGCGGTAAAACCTGGGATCGTGTTCAGCTCGCTGACGTAAGGGCGAAGCGTATGGCGGTCCAGCAGGAAATCGACGCGCGCCATCCCCGAGCAATCGACCACCCGATAGGCACGCAGGGCGAGCCTCCGGATCTCTTCCGCCAGTGGTTCCGGAAGGGGCGCCGGAATCAGGAGCTGCGAACGGTTGTCGAGGTACTTCGCCTCGTACGAGTAGAACTCCCGGCTCGGCACGATCTCGCCGCATACCGAGGCCTCCGGTTCCTCGTTCCCGAGGACGCTGACCTCGATCTCCCGTGCGTCGACCGCCTGTTCCACGAGCAGCCGCCGGTCGTACTGTGCGGCGAGCGTGAGGGCCTGGCGGAGCTCCTCGCGGTCGTGCGCCTTGGTCACCCCGACGCTGGATCCCAGATTGGCCGGCTTGACAAAGCAGGGGTACCCAAAGCGCTCCTCGAGCGACGTGAGGACCTTTTCCGGGTTGCGCTCCAGCTGAAAACGACGGAGTTCCACAAAGTCGACCACGGGCAGCCCGTTGGCGGAAAGGAGCATCTTGGTAGCCACCTTGTCCATACAGACTGCGGAGGCCAGCACGCCTGCTCCGACGTACGGCAATCCGGCCATCTCCAGGAGCCCCTGGATGGTTCCATCCTCGCCGTAGGGCCCGTGGAGGACGGGAAAGACCACGTCCACTTCGGGAAAGCCTTCCGCTTCGATGCCTGGGATCAGCCTGCTGCGCGTCGGTGCAGGCAGAACCGGGACGGGATCCGGCTTTCCGGCGAGGAACGCCTCCAGCCGGGCCATCGGGTCGCCCCTAGTCAGCCACCGTCCCTCCCTCGTGATGCCGACAGGGATGACGTCATAGCGCTCCGGGTCCAGCGCGGCCATAATGGAGCGCGCCGATACCAGGGAGACCTCGTGCTCGCCCGACCGTCCTCCGAACACCACGGCCACGCGCAGCTTTCGCACGCCAACCCCTCCTTCAGCACAGAACCGCCGCTTCCTGCGGCCACTCTCCAAGCAGTTCGATCTCGAGTTCCAGCTCGACGCCCGTTCGCT
>JBMFPK010000249.1:0-3954 GCA_049969155.1 Chloroflexia bacterium
TGGCTGAAGGAGCGGGGTTGCCTCCGGGAAGTGGAGGGCGAGCTACGCCCCACGTATGCCGGGCTGCTCCTTTTTGGGCGGAATCCCCAAGTTTTCCTGCCGCACGCACGGATTCTCCTCGTCCACCGGGCGAGCGATGGCACGAGCCCCTTGCATTCCGAGGAGGCGGCGGGGGTGCTTTCGGCGCAGCTCCGCACGGCGGAAGCGTTCCTTGTCGAACGGATGCACCGGGGACGGATGTGGGTGGGCGAAGAGCGGGTGGACGTGCCGGAGTATCCTGTGGAGGCCGTGCGGGAAGCGCTCGTCAACGCCGTGGTGCATCGGGACTACTCCAGGCAGGGCGAGGAAATTCGGGTGACGATGTTCCCCGATCGCATCGAGATCGACAGCCCGGGGCGCTTTCCTGGAGCACTGCGGCCGGACGCTCCCGACGGCACCCGGCACCTGCGCAACCCCCGCATCGCCCGTGTGCTCGGCGAGCTGGGGTACCTGGGGGGAATCGGGGCCGGCTTGGAGCGGATGCGGGCGCTGATGGAGGGGGCACACCTTCCCCCTCCGGAGTGGCACGAGACGGAGAACGGCGTGCGCGTTGTGCTCCGTGGGCCGAAGGGGGTGCCGTTGAGCGCATTTGTGGCGGATCCGGAGTCGCTCGCGCGCCTGGGGTTGAACGAGCGTCAGGTGCAGATCGTGCTGAGCCTGAACGAGCGGGGTCGGTTGACGAGCCGCGAGTGCCAGGAACTGTGTCCCCAGGTGAGCGCGGAGACGCTGCGGCGCGACCTGGCGGACCTGATCACGCGCGGCCTCATCCTGAAGGTCGGGGAGAGCCGTGCGACCTATTACATCCTACGCTAGAGGTGTGCGGTGAAGGCAGGCAGGGCGTTGCTCGTTGCGGTGCTTCTTGCAGTCCTCGCCGGTTGCACACTCGGGGGCTTGGGCCGGGGGGATCCGGCGCCGGATCTCGCGCTGGAGGATCTGAACGGGCAAACCGTGCGCCTGAGCGACTACCGCGGCCGGCCGGTGCTGGTCCATTTCTGGGCCTCGTGGTGTGCTCCTTGTCGCGAGGAGCTACCCGAGCTGCAGAAGGTATTTTCGGCTCAGGGGCCCGACGGGCTGATGATCCTTGCGGTCAATACCACCTTTCAGGACCGCATCGTCGACGTGGAGCGGATGCGCACGGACCTGGGGTTGACCTTCCCCATCCTCTTGGATCGGGACGGGAAGGCTGCCGCTGCGTATCGGGCGAGTGCCTGGCCGACGAGCGTCTTTGTGGACCGACAGGGGCGCGTCCATCTGGTGCAGATCGGCCCGATGAGCCGGCGTTTCGTGGAAAGCGTCCTCAGGGAGATTCCGTAGGGAAGAAGAGCTGCTGGAGCACCTGCCGCACTTCCAAGAGGGAAAGCCATTTCCCCAGATAGGCCCCGTCGAGGGAGATCTCGAAGTGCAGGTGCGTTCCTTTCTTCGACCCTTCCGCGCCTTCTGAGGTCCCCGAGTTCCCCGCATAGCCGATGACCTGACCCTGCTGCACGAGCGTTTCAGGGACGATCTCGTCCGGGATGTCGGCCAAGTGGATATAGCGGGTCACCAGGCCGTTGCCGTGGTCGATCCACACCTGGCGGCCGCGCAACCGGTCGAGGATCTCGGGGGGTGTCCGGTGCAGCCGGACGCACTCGGTGATGAGTGCCTCCCACTCCGCAGGTGTCATTTCCCGGTAGTCCTGGTCGGCACGGATCACCCGGCCTGCGGCCACGGCGAGCACCGGCGTTCCGTAAGGGATGTCCACTCCAGCCGTTCCGCCGTAGAGGTCGAGGCCCTGATGGATGCCGAACCGGTAGACCCGCGGACTTCCGGGAAGAAGGGAATCGCGCTCCGGGATGTATCGAAGGCCGGCGATCGGGGGGATGAAGGGGCCGAGCTGGCCCAGGCGAAGCAGGTCATCCGGGCGTTCCTCGGGGGGAGGGCCCTCCGCACCGGCCACCTGGCGCGTTTCCCCGGAGCCGGGGTAGACGTAGAGGGCCCCGGACGTGCTCAGGTAGAGGCGCCCTTCCCAGGGGAAGATGGCGCGCATCCGGATCTTCTCGTCGGAGAAGGCGAAGGTGGCCAGGGGCGCACCGGAGGCCCGGTCGAGCGCCTGGAGGCGGCGGCCGTTTCGGTCGATGAGCCAGATGGGGCCGCTTCCGTCCGGGGCCAGGTAGAGGAAAAAGGGGTCTTCCAACGCCGGGGTGAAGCTGGGGTCGGGAACCGGAGGAGCGCCGGTGAAGCGCAGGAGGCCGGCCGGGCCGCTCAGGTCCTGGCGGAGGAGGACGTAGACATCGCCGTCGACCCCCAAACCGATCGCCCGGAGGAGGTCCGGGTGACCTTCCCCGGGCAGGTAGCCCTCCGACATCCCCTCGCCGTACGGGTACCGCCAGACCTGGCGGTAGGAGGTGTCGAGAAGATAGAGACGGCCGTCGAAAGCGGCCAGGGTCGGGAACACGGGATTGGGGGAAACCCGCCGCTGGTCGATCTCGCGCTCCACGGACCATTCCTCGGTTGGCGGATCGTAGGCGTAGACATCTCCCCGCTTGTCGAGCAGGAAGAGCCGCTGGCCGTCCGTCGTGAGCGCGATCAATTCCCCGATCTGCAGCTCGCCGATCCGGCCTTCGGGGGGATAATGGCGCGAAGCGATGGCTCCGGCCTGCAGCGGCACGCTGACCAGCTCTCCAGCATCGATCAGGTAGGCCTGTCGTTCTACGATGACCAGGCCGTGTGGGTGGAAAAGCGCCGGGCACTCGTAGCGGTCCGTGTTCTGAGCGTCCAGGGTGATGGTTCCCGTCAGCACCGCGGGCAGAGTCGGCACCGGGGTCGCCGTGGGTTCGCGCGTGGCGGTGGGAAGCGGTGGGACCGTGGCGGTTGGGGAGGGCGTTTCGGGAGCTCGAGAAGGCCCGGAAGGGGCTTGCGCGTGGCAGGCGGCGAGCAGCAGGAGAGCGATGCTCAGGAACAAGGTGACCCCGAGGACGAAACGGCGGGAAGGAACCCGAGAGGCGTTCATGCCGGCTCCCCGCCTGCGACCAGGTAGTAGGTCATGCTCTCGAGCGCCGCAAGCGGGTCCATCTGGCGGACCCACACCCCTTCCGGCACCCGGAGGGTCACAGGGGCATAGTTCAGGATGGCCTGTACCCCGGCGCGGATGAGCAGGTCGGCCACTTCCTGGGCCTTGTCGGGCGGTACAGCAAGCAGGGCGATGCGGATGCCGAGATGCGGGATAACCTCCTCGATCTCGGAATCGTCGTGCACGGTCATGCCCTGGACCGTCTTGCCCACCTTGCGCGGATCGGTATCGAAGACCGCGGCGATGTGAAAGCCCTCTTCGCGGAAGCCCTGGTAATGCAGCAGGGCATTTCCCAGGTTGCCGAGGCCGACGAGGGCCATCGGCCAGGTGCGGTCCACACCCAGGATGCGGCGAAGCTGTTCCAGGAGCGCCGGCACGCTGTAGCCGATCCCCTGCTTGCCAAAGCCGCCGAAGTACGAAAGGTCCTTGCGGATCTGGGCAGCAGTCAGGTTCAGCATCTCGCCCAGGGCCTGGGAGGAGACGGTTTGGATCCCCCGGTCGCGGCAGATGCAGAGGGCACGGTAGTACTGGGTCAGGCGGCGGACGGCGACATCAGGCACGGACCGCGAGCTCATGGTATCCTCCTTCAAGCAGCCAGCCGGGCATCCTCCGTGCGATCGAATGCCCCTGCAGGGTTCCTCGAAGGAACCGAAAGCCCCGAGCACGAAGTCGGGGGGTCGGTTGCAATATAGCGGAGAACGTCACAATTGTCAAGCAGTTGACGGAAGGGTTCGAATCAGGTATCATAGGAAAAAGTCGGCAGCGAAGGAGATCCCAGGTGGACCGGCGCTTTCGACGGCTTGCCGTCTTGGGGTGGATCCTAGCGAGCGGAGCGATCTTTTCCTTCCTCTGCGGGGGGCGTCCGG
>JBMFPK010000250.1:0-3953 GCA_049969155.1 Chloroflexia bacterium
CATCCGAAGGTGATCATCTTCCGCCGGACAGAGGCGTTCGAGATCGATCGGGCGCGCAACCTGCTGACCGCAGGGATCGACTGGGAGAGCGTCGCCCGGATCCTTCCCCGGGACGTGCCGCGCTACCGCGACCTGATGCTCACGGAAGAGGAATGGGAAACCCAGCGCCGGGGAGGCACCTGGAGCGCGCTCTTCGACCGGAACGGCTGGACGAACCGGGTGCCCCTCCTGGTATGGCTGTTGCTCGCCGAGGGGCTCGGCCTGGCAGCTTTCCCGCTGGCACAGCTTCTCCTCGGGCGGCTCGCGGACGGCGGCTACCTGCCCGCCAAGCCGCTGGGGGTGCTCCTCCTGGGCTACGGCTCGTGGCTCCTTGCCGCGACGAAGCTCCTCCCCTTCAGCCGCGGGACGATCGGCCTCATCCTCTGCCTTCTTGTCTTGCTGGGAGGGATCGTCGGCTGGAGGAGACGGTCCCAGCTGCGGGCGCTTGTGTGCGCGCGCTTCCGGCTGCTGCTTGTCGAGGAAGCCGTCTTCCTGGGAGGCTTTTTCCTGTTCCTCCTGATCCGCTTGGGCAACCCCGACCTCTGGCATCCCTGGTTCGGCGGGGAGAAGCCGATGGATCTGGCCTATCTGAACGCGATCGTGCGCAGCACGACCTTCCCGCCCTACGATCCATGGTTTGCTGGTGGCTACCTGAACTACTACTACTTCGGCCACGTGCTCGTAGCGACCCTGATCAAACTGACAGGGATCGTCCCTTCCGTCGCCTACAACCTGGCATTGCCGCTCCTTTATGGGTTCACGTGTGGTGGGGCCTTCTCCGTGGTGTACCACCTCGCGGCGCGGAAGGGTCGCGAGGGCTGGGACCGACGGGCGCTTTCCGCAGCGCTCGTGGGGGTGGCGTTCGTGGCCCTCCTGGGCAACCTGGGCGAGTATATGCTGATCCTGAGGAAATTGGGGGAGGTGAGCGGGCTAGATTTCCGCAGCAACATCCCCGGGTTGGCCAGTCTGGTACGCGCGCTGGCCGGCCTCCCGAAGGCGCTGCGCAACGGCCTCCCGGTGGGCATCGGTTCCTGGTACTGGGACGCGTCGCGCGTCATGCCGCGCGGCGAGATCAACGAATTTCCCTTCTTCACCTTTCTCTACGCGGATCTCCACGCGCACCTCATTGCGCTGCCCTACACCCTGCTCGCGCTGACGCAGGTCGTGGCGCTCGTCCGCGGACGGGAGACCGAGGACGAGGCCTTCGCTTCGCTCTTTCCGGCTCCGTGGGCGCTCATGGGGCTTGCGCTGGTGCTCGGGGCACTGCGGTGTGCCAACTCGTGGGATTTCCCGACTTATTTCCTCCTTGCTGCGCTCGGATGGGGCATCGGGCTGCATGCGCGTCGCGGGCGACTGGACGGGGGTTGGTTTGCCGGTTTCGGCCTCACCGCAGTGCTCCTGTGGTTGCTCAGTTCTTTCCTCTACCGTCCGTTCTGGCAGCGCTACGGCTCTTACTACAGCCGCTTTGTTCCCTGGACAGGGGAACGCAGCCGGGTGGGCGAGTTTGTGATCATCCATGGATTGTTCCTGTTCGTGCTCCTGAGCTACCTCCTCACGGAGGTATTCGGGGAAAAGGCGCGCGAAGCTCCCCTGCGCGCGGCGCGGATGCTTGTGCGTTTTGGCTACCGTCTCCCGGATCTCGTGCGCCGGCTGCGGCGCTGCCGGGGAGGAACGGCGGCCTGGCGGGTGCTCTGGGGAGGGGCATTCGCCTTCCTGGCTGTGGAACTGTACATCCACCTGCCGACGAAAACGCCCGCGGGGTCGAGCTTTTTCCTCTTCCGGCTGCGCGGCCAGCCGCTTGTGGGATGGTTGGTGGCGCTGGCCTTCCTGGGCCTCATCCTGCTCCTGCGGCGAGACCGCACCGCGGAGGAGCGGTTCCTGTCCCTCCTGGTGCTCGCGGGCCTGGGGATCAGTGGGGCGGTGGAGCTGTGGGTGCTCCAGGGGGATGTCGGGCGGATGAACACCGTCTTCAAGTTCTACCTGCAGGTGTGGGTGCTCTGGGCAGTCGCCTCGGCGGCAGCGCTTCCGTACCTCTGGGAGACGACGATGCGTTGGCGTCCGTGGAGGCGGGTCCTCTGGCGTGGCGCGCTTTACTTGCTCGCCCTTCTGTGCGCCTTCTACCCGTTCCTTGCTACCCAGGCGAAGGTGCGCGATCGCTTCCCGGCCGTCGCTCCTCTTTCCTCAGGAAGTAGCTGCCGCTACCTGGACTCGGTTGTGCGCCCGGGCCTGACGCTGGATGGTGATGCGTTTATGGAGCAAGCCGTCTACTGTGACGACGAGCGCCCGATCGTGCTTGTCGAGGACGCCGAGGCGATCCGCTGGCTGCAGGAGAACGTATCTGGCTCGCCGGTCGTGCTGGAGGGGAACGCCTACCTGTACCGATGGGGGTCCCGCATCTCCATCCACACCGGCCTGCCCACGGTGATCGGCTGGGACTGGCACCAGAAGCAGCAGCGGGCGGTGCTCGCAACCGACGTGATCGATCGCCGGCTGTCGGATGTGCGCGCTCTCTACAGCGATCCGGACATCGGGCGCACGTTGGAGCTCCTGCGGCGGTACCGCATCTCCTACATCGTTGTCGGCCAGTTGGAACGGCTGTACTACCCGGCGCAAGGGCTAGCCAAGTTCGAGCGCATGGAAGATCGCTACCTGGAGCGGGTGTACCCGGGGCCCGGAGAAACGGGCACGGTGATCTACCGCGTGCTGCCCGCGGTATGGGGCACCGGGGAGTAGAGGGATGGTTGGGCAACGGCTGTACCGGTGGTTTGGGGTTGCCACCGCCCTGATGCTGGCCGCCCTGGGCATCGGCCTTGCGGAGGAGGGGGAGTGGCGCCTGTATCTGGGGGCGTGCGGGGTGGCGCTTCTGTTGGCCCTCTGGCCAGGGCGGCGTGCACCCTGGCAGATCGCGCTCGGCGTCTCCCTGCTGGGTTTCTTGGGGCTTGTGCTCCTCCCGTGGGCGGTAGGCGAGGGGCTCCGCGAACTCCTGGGCAGCGCCGTACCGGCGGCCGGTGCTGCGATCTTGCTGCTCCTTTTTGCCCTCCTTTGGCCCGGGGCTGCGGAACCCGAGGAGACCACCCTGGGAGCGAACGTACGCCGCTTGGGAGCGCTGCTCCTCGTGGCGTTCCTCCTGATCGGCGCGCAGTTGCTGCACCTCCAGGTCGTGGCAGCGGAAGCAGTGCGCACGCGCGTGGCTCATCTTTCCTCGGGGGAGGTCGTTGCAGACCCTCGGCCGGTGCTGGAGGAGCGGCGGGTACAGCGCGGACGCATCTTTGACCGCAACGGGACACTCCTTGCCGCAACCGAGGGGACCGCGGGGGGCTGGGCGCGCCGGCGTTACCTGCGCGCAGACCTCGGACACATCCTCGGCTTTTACAACCCGCTCTACGGCAGCGGCGGCCTGGAAGCGAGCTACGATGACCTGCTGGCCGGACGGGATGTAGGCGACCCGTGGAAGGCTTTCCTGGACGAGGTCCTGCACCGCCCCCGTCGTGGCAACGACCTGTACCTCACGCTCGATGCCGGCCTACAGCAGGCAGCCGAGGAAGCGCTCGGGCAGCGGCCGGGAGCCGTGGTGCTGCTGGACGTGCGCAGCGGCGCCGTCCTGGCGATGGTCTCCTACCCCCGGTTCGACCCGCGTCCGCTCCTCTTCGACCCCGAGGCCGAGGACTGGGCCCAGGAGCAGCAACGCGTGGCCGCCTACTGGCAGCAGCTCAGCATCTCCACCACCGCACCCCTCCTGAACCGGGCGACGCAGGGGCTCTATCCGCCTGGGTCGACCTTCAAGACGCTGACCGCCGCTGCCGCCCTGGAGAACGGGCTTGTGACGCCGGAGACGGTCGTCCCCTGCCCGGACGAATTCGTGGTCACAGGGCACCGGATCGTCAACTTTATGGACGGGCTCGGAGCGCTGATGG
>JBMFPK010000251.1:0-3896 GCA_049969155.1 Chloroflexia bacterium
GCCGAGCTCCGGGTACATATGGAACTCGCGCCGCCAGGCGACGAGCTGCTCCACGATCTCCTGCGCACGCTGTAGCATCACCACCTCCGTGCAACTACCTCAATCCCAACGATGCGATGAACGCTTCACCCCGGGCGAGCAGGTCCGGCTGGTCGGGCGGTGGGGTAGCAGCCTCCAGCAGCGCGACCGTGTACGCGCGCAGCCGCTCGTCCGCACGCGGCCGGCCCTCGGCGCGCCACTTCTCCAGGCTCCAACGAGGAAAGATCGGGCTGGTGTAGTACGCCTCCCGGTAATGGCGCCGGGTCTGGCCGGCCAGCAGAAAGTTTCCGCCCGGCCCCACCCGATCGATCTCCGGAAGCCCGATCGCCTCCTCGTCCAGAAGGAACCCTTCGGCAAAGCGCAGCGCCTGCGCGATCACCTCGTGGACGTAGACCGCGTTGGTCGGCGCAAAAGCCTTCGACGTCAGGGTGTCCCCGATGAAGGGGGCCAGCCCGACCTTCCCGATGCAGGAGGTCAGCTGGTTCATCCAGTAGGTGTCCGCGGCCAGGAGATCCGGCCCCCAGCCGGTTCCGGAACCGGAACTCCCACAGTGGGGAAGCCTGTAGTGGGCCATCATCTCCGCGCAGGCCAGGTTCAGGAGAAAGCTCTTCGGCTCGTAGAACGATACCATCGTCTTCAGGTCGAAGAACGCCGGAAGCATCCCCAGGATGACCGGCGCGCCCTCGCGCACCAATTGGCTGAGCACCAGGCCGGCCAGCAGTTCCGCCTGCAGCAGCACGAGCATCCCCGCCGGAGTGATCGGCGTCGTCATTCCGGCCATGCTGTAGTTCGAGTAGATCACCGGAAGCCCGCGCTCGATCGCCTCCACCATCTTGTCGCCTGTCCCCTCGTTGACGATGAGCGGGCTCACCGGGTTGAAATAGGGGAGGACAAAGGGTCTGGAAGCCAGGTCGCCACACAGCGCCTCCAGGAGATCCAGCACCGCCGGGAAGCGCGACTCGTCGGAAACCAGGATGACGAGCGGTTTGGTGGTGTTGGCCACCATCTCCAAGGTGGCGTAGAGGTCGGCTACTGGGGCCGGCACATCCTGCAAGATGCCGATCGTCGAGATCACATCGTAGAGCGGAAGGTGTTCCCCGAGGCGGACGACCTTTGCCATGTGCTCGCGGCCGAAGGGGAGGATATCGTCGGTCTGCGGGTCCTGATAGTAGAGCGAGGTGACACCGATCCCGAAGCGGGTGCGTTCCTGTCCTTCTCCCAACAGGAAGGCCGGCCGGCCCAGGCGGTCGTAGACCTGTACAGTCGAAGGCGCGCTGCGCAGCGCCCACTCCACAAGGTCCGGAGGGATCCGCACGCGGCCGTCCTCCACACGCCCCACCGCGCGCGCAAAGAGGTCACGGGCCCGCGGCGAGTCCACCCGCACGCCCGTAGTGGCCAAGAGCTGTAACGAGGCTTGATGCACCCGTTCGATCTGCTCCGGGGTGAGGAGCTGGAGCCGTGGCCGGACGCAAGCGCTTTCCAAGGGACTCCTCCTACTCTCTCGGCGGCACCCAGGGGGTCAGGGTGTACTCGTAATAGGTCGTCTCGCAGGGCCGGCCCTTTCCGATCCAGGCCCGCCGCTCATTCAGGTTGATGATGATGCTGAAAACGGTCACCGAGCTGCCGTCGTGCTTGCAGATCGACATCGGGTAGTTCTCGTGGTCGGCAAGCAGCTTCTGGAACAGCGCCGGGGAAAGCCGGCCATAGTTCTCCCGCAGGAGACGCCGTGCCCGGTAGAAACGGATGATCGAATTCCCGATCGCATGGGGGTTGGCCTCGAAGGCGCGCATCGGCCACGAGAGGTAGTGGTTCGTGTGCGCCATGATGTTGCCCTCCACGTACAGCGGCTCGCAATCGGTGGCCGACCCCTCCATGCTGTAGATCTCGCCGCTGGGATCCGCGATCACGTTGTTATAGTTCGAAGCGCGTTGCGGCAGGAGACAGGCATCCATGGCCTCGCCGAGCCGTTTGGCCGCCAGGATGGCCCGGGCGATGAGCAGGCGCGGCACGCCCGGGCGGATGTCGCGGCAGGAGACCGCGTTCCCGGTCATGCTGATGCCGGCCGCGTTGAACCCGGCACTGAACCCCAGGCCACCGACCGATACCCCGAGAAACTCCGGATCGTCGCCGGCCTGAACCTGGAAGATCGCCAGATGCTCCTCGGCCTCCGGCGCGGTGTCGTTCGTGTGTGCGATCAGGGTGGATCCATCCACCGTGGCCCTTCCGCGGGCCGCCATATCCGTGCAACCGCGCAGCAACGCCGTCTCCGCACCCCAGGCCGCGGGCTCCCAGAGCTCCTCGCAAATGCCCAGGAAGATGTGCTCGAAGGGCAGCCCAGACCCCTCGGCGATCCCTTCCAGTTCCTCGACGAACTGCGGGTAGACACTCCGGCTGTGGGCGAGGCAGAGCCGACCCTTGAGCAGCATATCGTCCCAGATCACACCCGCTGGCAGGTGCGTCTGCATCCACGACAGTGTCTGCTCGATCTGGGGCTTCATGATCTCCCCGATCTGACGCCCCACTTCCCGGTAGGAACCACGGACCTGATAGAGCGGAATCGGCCCGGCCGCCATTGTCTCACCTCCTTTTCCTCCCTTCAGGCACGGTGCCGCAAGACGCGTCCCGGCAGGGCTCCGGTGTGCTCTCCTTCGTCGATGACCGGCACGCCGTTCACAAAGACGTAGTCGATCCCCTCCGCGTAGGCGTGGGGAAAGTTCTCGAAAGGATAGGTGTGCGGGTACAGGTTCGTGGCCCGATCCCGCACCCGCTCCAGGTCGAACACGAACAGGTCCGCCCACGCGCCTGGCCGCAAGGTTCCCCGGTCGTGCAGCCCGAAGCGTTGTGCAGGGAACGAGGTCATCTTACGGATCGCCTCCTCCAAGCGCAGTACACCCTGCTGGCGGACGTAGCGTTCCAGCACCCCCGGGAACTCCCCGTAGCTGCAGGGAGAGTAGGGCGGCGGATCGTTCAGAAAGCCGTAAGGGGCTAGGACCTGGCCGTCCGAGCAGATCATCACCAGGGGGTGCTGGAGCAGGATGCGGATGTTGTGCTCGTCGATATAGTCAAAGATCGCCTCTGCTTCGTGGCCGTTCTCGACGATCAGGTCCAAGTAGGCATCGAACGGGTCCACGCCCCGCATCCGGGCAATGGCTTCCACGGTCCTGCCCACTGCCTCCGGCGTCCTGGGCGCGTGCAGGATCGTGATCCGCTCCCAGCGTCCGTGCTTGAGGAGGCTGGCCGGCCCGAAAGCCGGCCGGCGGTCGCGGACGATCTCCTCGCGCACGGCGCGCCGCACCTCCGGGTCCCGCAGGCGGGCCACGATCTCTTCCGCCGGCAGGTCCTGCATCGCTTGCGGAAGAGCTCCGGTGAGCGCAGGTCCGAGGTCCGTGTGCACATCGTTATCCACAGTGACGTCCTGGCCGGCTGCGCGGGCCTCCTCCACCAGCCGCAGGGTGGCGTGCGCATCGCACGGGGCACCGTACTTGGGCGCGTTGTGCGAGATCTGCACCGGCAACCCTGCCTCCCGCCCGATGTGGATCGCCTCGGCCACCGCTTCCAGGACGGTTTCCCGTTCGCCGCGCACGTGGGTCGCATACAAGCCGTGGTAGCGCGCCGCCACACGCGCCAGGGCGACGATCTCGTCGGTTTGGGCATAGCACCCGGGCGGATAGACGAGCCCGGTCGAAAGGCCGAACGCTCCCGCCTCCATCGCTTCGGTAAGCAGCGCCTGCATGCGCGCCAGTTCTTCCGGACGAGGGGCTCGCTCCTCGTAACCCATCACCGCGATCCGGAGCGCCGAATGGCCGGCAAGCGACGCGATGTGGATCGCAAGCCCCCCGCGCTCGAGCGCGCGCAGG
>JBMFPK010000252.1:0-3884 GCA_049969155.1 Chloroflexia bacterium
GGAGGACAGCGGTCGAGCGCGATGGAAGCCGCCGATTCCCGCTCGATCCTCGGGTTCCCGACAAGAAAGGAGGGCAGCCTTGCGACTGCCCTCCTTCTCTTGAGCCGAAGGCCCAGGCCGTTTCCCCCGCTCACCGCTGGGCTGCCGCCCGCAGCAGGTTCCGCATCAACATGACGTTGGTCATCGGCCCCGTGCCCCCCGGGACAGGGGTAATCATCCCGGCTACCTCGACTGCCTCCGCATAATGCACGTCCCCCACCATGGTGGCCTCTACCTCCGCAAGCGATCCACCGCAGCCGGAGCACACTTCGGCACGCTCCGGTGAATCCCTCCCGCAAGCGGGGCACGTCTTGACAAAGTTGACACCGAAATCGATCACCACAGCGCCCGGCTTGATCCAGTCGCCCCGGATCATCCTCGGGCGGCCCACCGCTGCGGCCAGGATGTCCGCCTGACGGCAGATCCCCGGGAGGTCCGCTGTCCGGGAATGGCAGATGGTCACCGTGGCGTTCTCGCGCAGGAGGAGCAGCGCCATCGGCTTCCCCACGATGTTCGACCGCCCGACGACCACCGCGTGTCGGCTTGCGACCTGCACACCGTATCGCCGCAGGAGTTCCATGCCCCCGGCCGGGGTAGCGGGCACGAAAAAGGTTTCCCGCTCCGGGCCCCGGCCCACCGGTTCCGCCTGCGCCAGACGCCCGGCGTTCGCAGGATGTACCCCGTCGACATCCTTCCCGGGGTCCAGCGCATTCAGCACGGCCTCTGCCTCCACACCCGGCGGGTAGGGCTCCTGCACCATAATTCCGTGGACCTGCGGGTCGTCGCTCAGCCGTGCGACCAGCGTCACCATCTCCTCGGGCGCAACGTCGGCCGGCAGCGCATGGACCACAGCTTTGAGCCCCCGCTTCTCGAAGGTGCTCACGATGGCCCGGGCGTAACTTACCGACGCCGGGTCCTCACCGGCACGGACGACAGCCAAGGTCGGTACAAAGCCGTGCGCTGCCACAAAGGCGCGCACCTCTTCGTCGATCTCGGCCTGCATCTGTCGTGCCATCGCACGTCCATCCAGTACCGTAGCGGACATGTTTCCTCCTCCTCAACGATCCATAGACTCACGCTGCGGTTTCGGCAGAGCGCGGTCCACAGCCCTGCGTCTGCGCCATCTTTCCCACACCCCGCGCGGGTACCCGACCATCTTGGCCACATCTCCGACGCAGCGGATGAGGGGCACGAGTCCCAAGGAAAGCAACCGCCACGACCAGGAGAGCTGGTGCCAGGCCGACGTCAGTCGAAAGTAGTAGCGCCGCCAGTAGAGCGCAGCCGCCAGGCTCAGGAGCGCCCACAAGAACGGTTCCTGTGTCCCTGCGCCGAGTAGGAACAGCCCCGTAAGGTAGCTACCGTAGCGCACCAGGTGCCGCAGCGGCCAGAGGCCAGCCAGTCCGTCCCCGTAGGCATAACGATTGTACTGCTGAAAGAACGCGCCCAGCGACGAGCGTGGGCGGAACCGCACCACCGCTCGCGGCGCAAATGCCAGGCGGTACCCGGCCGCCAGGATACGTCGTGCGAACACCAGGTCCTCGCAATACGGCAGGTCTTCCGGAAACCCACCCACCGCTTCCCAGGCATCCCGCGTGAAAGCCATCGACTGGCCCGCGGGCAGGAACCGTTCCGGCCGGACCTCTGCCAGCGTCGGATAGGCAACCGCACCCAGCACGGCTTCGAACGGCGAGCGGGGATCCGCTTGGAAAAAGCCGGCCACGAGGTCCGCCCTGCCGGCCTCCAGCGGAGCGGCGATCTCCTCGAGCCAGCGGCTCTCCAACCAGAGCCCAGCATCCGTACAAGCGATCAGCGGTCCCCGTGCTGCCCGGATGGCCGTGTTCCGCCCCTGCGGGATGTTCGTGCCCCCGGCCGTTGTGCGGAGCGGGAGCCGCTGCTCGTAGCGCTTCACGATCTCCATGGTCCGGTCCGTGCAGCCGCAGTCGTTGATCACGACCTCATCCGGCTTTCGCGTCTGCCGGAGCATGGAATCGAGCAGCTCGTCGATCGTCTCTTCCTCGTTCCGTACGGTGACGATCAGAGAGATCCGCATCTCGGCTCCTTGCTTCGGGCCTGCACGGCCACTTGGGAAATCGCCTCCTCGAACCGAGGGATCAGCATCCGCCAGTCGTAGCGGGCCACAACCACGGTGCGTCCGGCACGCCCCATGCGCTCCCGGGCCGGTGCATCGGAAAGCAGGCGCAGTACCTGTGCGGCGAACTGTTCCGCCGTCTCGGCCAGCGCGATATGTTCCCCATCCACCAGCCCTTCGAGGCCCTCTGCACCGAGCGGCGTGGAAACGGTCGCCCGCGCCATCGAAAGCGCCTGCAGCAGTTTGAAACGCACCCCGCCCCCGAAGCGCATCGGGAGGACATAGAGGTCCGCCTCACCGATCCAGGGGCGGTCGTCGGCTACAGCGCCCACGACCTGCACCCCGGGCAGGGTCCCGAGGGCCCGCACCGCGGGCGTAGGATCGTGCCCTACGATGAGAAAGCGGGCCTCCGACACCTGCGCGCGGATCCGCGGCCAGATCTCCCGGCAGAACCAGACCGCGGCATCGACGTTCGGACGAAAGTCCATGCGTCCGCTGAAAACCAAGGTCGGCGGCTGAGGGGAGCGGCTGCCGGCCAAAGGTGCGTAGTGCTGGGTATCGACGCCGTTGGGGACGATCCCGATCCGCGCGCCCGGAGCGATGCGCAGGAGAGCATCCCGGTCGGAAGCCGAGACCGCGATCACCCCGTCTGCGGAAAGGCAAGCCACGGCTTCGAAACGGGCCAGGCGCCTCGCCTGCAACCCCGAGTAGAGCGCGGCAGCGTATTGTCGGCGTTCGCGACGCGCGATCTCCCACGCGCGGCGTTGAAGGGCATACTCCGCGTTGTGCTCGTCCAGCACCCATACCAGGCCAGGCGATGCGCGAAAGGCCCGCGCGGCATACAGGCCGTAGTGGGCCATCTCGAGACCCTCCACCAGCAGGACGTCCGGCCGCTCCTCCCGGATGGCACGATAGGCCTGTTGGAGGAAAGCAGGAGACCAGGTGCGTCCGATCAAGTCCGGCTGACCGGAAAGGAGCAGCAGCAAGCGCCGGTGCAGGCGGTGTGCGGGAGGTGGCAGCGCCTGGAATGCCAGATGCGCTCTCAGCGGCTGGGCCGCCTCCGTCTGCTCTGGGGAGGCGAAAGCCAGCAAGCGAACCTCGTGGCGGGCGGCGAGCCCGGTGAGCAGGGCATAGTCGCGCATCGCCTTGCCCGAATGGGGCGGAAACGGGAGCTGCGCCGAAAGCGCCAGGATCCGCATCTCGTTTCCCTACAGCCGCGCCGCACGGCCGTACGGCGCTACCGAAGGAGTGCCAGAAGGTGCGGCAGGAAAAGCAGCGCACCCACGATGACCGCGAAGCACGCCGCCAGGAGCACGGCAGCGGATGCAAGGTCTTTCGCGCGGCGCGCCAGAGACCGTGTTTCCGGGCTCGCCAGGTCCACAAGCGCTTCGATCGCCGTGTTCAGGGCCTCGCCCACCAAGACCAGCGCGATGGTGCAGACAAGCAGCGCCCATTCCCACAAGGCCAGGCGGAGCACACCCCCGAGCACCAGCACCAGCAGAGCGACAGCCGCGTGAATGCGCGCGTTGCGCTGCGTCAGGAACAGGTTCCCCAGTCCGGCAAACGCGGCGCGGAAGCTCGCGAAAAGCGGGCGGGGCCGCTCGAAGGCACACAGCAGCTCCTCCTGACGGGCAGCCATCCGCCGGCGGTCCGCCTCCTGTTCGTCCTCGTACCCCAGCAGGTGCAGCAAGCCGTGGATCAGGAGCAGCTCCACTTCCCGGGAGAAGGAATGGCGGTAGACCTCGGCCTGCTCGCG
>JBMFPK010000253.1:0-3880 GCA_049969155.1 Chloroflexia bacterium
TGGCGCAAAGCCGCACGCAACCGCATCGTAAAGCCGTCTTCTGCCCGGTCGGAAAAGGTCCCCCGGGAGTCCTCGGTCTGTCCCATCGGCTATCCGGCTAGGCCTTCGCGCGCTGCAAAGACCCGGTAGTCCAGGTTGAAGAAGGGATTGTCCAGGCGCTGACACTCCTGGAGGTAGGCACGATCTGCGTCGTCCAGAGAGGGTTTCTCGGCCAGCACACAGAGGCGGTTGAACCTCGCCAGATGTCCTTGGAAGCGGTCCGTGGCATAGGCGACCGCTTGCCCTGTATCGATCAGGAACGGCCAGTCGCTGCTTTCCAAAAGGAGGAGCTCCCGCGCCGCCTGTTTCAGCACCTCGAGCCGCTCCCCGTCGCTATCGGGAAAGCGGCCCACCAGGTATTCCATCCGCTGTTCCGCCTCGTGGATCAAGGGCCACATCCACTCGGTCGCCGGGTTCATCCAGGTCGAATGGTCGCCTCCCTTGCCCCAGGACCCCTCCGGGAGGACAATCGCCTCTTCCGGAGGAAACTGCTCCAGGTATTCCCCCGCAGTCATCAGCTCCACCTGGTCGTCCCGGGAAAGCCGGAGCAGCACCTCCTTGAGCCAGGAGATGCCCTCGAACCACCAGTGCCCGAAGAGCTCCGTATCGTACGCGGCGACCACGATGCCCGGCCTGCCGCTCCTGGTCCAGTAGCCAAGCAGATGCTCTCGCACGACCTCCGCGAAATGCGCCGCGTGCTCCTGTGCACGGTGGAACGCCAGATACGGATCGTACAGCTCCTTCGCCCCCAAATCGACCCTGTCCCCAGTCACACGCCAATACTGCAACCCCGAGACGTCGTCTTTCCGGTGGAACTCCCGATAGACAAAGTCGCCCGGATAACCCTCCGAAGCGGACCAGACCTGCTTGCCCGTTCGAGCATCGCGTCCGAAGACAGCCACCGTAGAGTTCTGGATGTAGTACGGGCGAAACGTCGTGCGTTCCGTGGTCTCACGACCCTCCTCGAGCGGAACGACCAGCTTCCTCTTGGGCGGTCCACCATACGGCCCGACGACGTCGCCGGCCGCCTTTCCGGACAGCCGGCCGCGCTCGATCGCGTGGGTCTCCACAAAGGTATACCGCAAATTGAGCTCCGCCAGAAACTCTTCCAACCCGGGTTTTTGAACCTCTTGCCCTCCTTCTGCCTTGAGGAATGCCGGCCGGTAGCCACACTCCGGAAGCCAGATTCCCCTGGGGAGGCGGCCAAAATGGCGCAGGTAGGTCGTGACCCCGATCCTCAGTTGGCCGTAGATCGTCGAGTCGCGCTCCATCAGCGGGAGATAGGCGTGGGTTGCGGCGCTCGTGAGGATTTCGATGTACCCCTCGTCCTGCAGCAGGTGGAAAGCGCCGACCAGATCGCGGTGGAAGCGTTCTCGGAAGGTCCCCAGCAAGCTCCGGTACCGTTCCTCGTAGAAGCGCGCCAGATAGAGCAGGTGCGCCGCATCCGGACTGGACGACTGCGCCTTCTGGAAACGCTCCACATCCCCATGTGCCCGTTCAACTTCTTCCAGCAGAAAGGCCTCGAAATGGTCCAGAACTTCTGGGTCGGCGAGCTGCTCCGCCAGGATGGGCGTGATCCCCACTGTCAGCCGGTACGGAACGCCGTCGGCCCGCAGGTCATGGAGTGCGTTCAGGAGGGGCAGGTAGGTCTCCGCCATCGCCTCGTGCAGCATCTCCTCCCCGAAAGGCCAACGGCCCGCCTGCCGGACGTAGGGCATATGGGAATGGAGCACAAAGGTCAAGTACCCCTTGGTCATGAGCGCCTCCAGTCGCTTCTCCGATCGGCAGAAGGCGAGCAACGCGCAATCCCCCGCATCGGCTGGTCGGTTCCGAACGCTAATCCGCCTTTCCCACGCAGCCCAGGACCTCCAGTTTGTGCAACACCACCTGACGGATTGCCTCCCGTGCGGGGGCCAGATACTTTCGGGGGTCGAATTCCTCCGGATGCTCGAACAGGTACTTCCGCACCGCGCCGGTGAACGCCAGCCGCAGGTCGGTATCGATGTTCACCTTCCGGATGCCGATCCTGCGCGCCTCGATGATCATTTCTTCTGGCACCCCCTGTGCTCCGGGGATGTTGCCACCGTAAGCGTTGCAGATCTGCACCAGCTCCGGAAGGACGCTGGATGCGCCGTGCAGCACGAGCGGATACCCCGGAGGCAGTTTCTCCACGATAGCGCGCAGACGGTCAAAGTCCAGGCGCGGCTCTCCCTTGAACTTGTATGCCCCGTGGCTGGTCCCGATGGCGACAGCCAGCGAGTCGCAGCCGGTACGGGCCACGAACTCCGCCGCCTGATCCGGGTCTGTGAAGCGCGCTTCCCGCTCGGTCGCCGACACCTCGTCCTCTATTCCGGCGAGCCGGCCCAGTTCCGCCTCCACGGTGACGCCCCGCGGGTGGGCATATTCCACCACCTGGCGCGTCAGTGCCACGTTTTCCTCGAAAGGCAGGCGGGAGCCATCAATCATGACCGAGGTGAACCCTCCGTCGATGCAGCTCTTGCAGATGGCAAAATCCTCCCCGTGGTCCAAATGGAGGACGATGGGGACGGTGCTGGTCATGACGGCCGCTTCCACGAGCTTGGTCAGATACTCGTGCCGGGCGTACCGGCGCGCTCCGGCCGAAACCTGCAGGATGAGCGGCGCGCGTTTCTCCTCGGCAGCATCCACGATCCCCTGCAGGATTTCCATGTTGTTCACGTTGAAGCCACCAATGGCGAACCCTTCCCGCGATGCCCTTTCGAACAATGCGCGCGAATTGACCAGCGGCATGGGATCCTCCTCCTTGCTACCCGCCGAAAGCGGGTCCCTCCAAACGCTGGAGCAGCGCCTCCAGCTCCTCGTCCGAGAAGAAATAGATGACCACTCGCCCCCCGTTGCGCCCGCGCTGGATCCGCACCCGTGTGCCCAGCGACTCCTGGAGCCGAGCCTCGAGGGATGCGATCTCCGGATCGTCCTGCCGCGCTCCCGGGGCTTGCTCCGCGCGCCGCAGCAAACGGCGCACGAGCCGTTCCGTCTGGCGCACGCTGAGCCCGCGGCGCAGCACCACCTGCATCGCTGCGACCTGTGCCTCTGCGGTAGGAAGCGCGAGCAGGGCCCGGGCGTGGCCCGCCGAGAGTTCCCCAGAGGCCACTCGGTCCCGCACCGGCTGCGGCAGCTGCAGGAGCCGCAGCGTGTTCGTCACCGCGGGCCGGCTGCGCCCCACCTGGCGGGCCACCTCCTCATGGCTCAACCCGAACTCCTCGACCAGCATCCGGTACGCCTCTGCCTCCTCCAGCGGGTTCAGGTCCTCCCGCTGCAGGTTTTCCACAAGCGCGAGCTCCAGCATCTGCCTGGGGGAAACGTCCTTGACGATCGCGGGGATCGTGCTCAACCCTGCCTGGCGCGCCGCACGCCAGCGCCGCTCCCCGGCTACCAGCTGGTAGGTCGGCGGGAGCGATCCCATGACTTCGGTCACGATCACAGGCTGAATCACGCCGTGCGCGGCGATCGATGCCGCGAGCTCCTGGAGGCTCGCGGGATCCTCGTGTTGACGCGGCTGATGCGGGTTCGGCACGATCCGCTCCAGCGGTATCTGGCGGACCCCTTCCCCTCCGCTCGCCACCGGGATGAGGGCATCCAGGCCGCGTCCGAGCCGCTTTCGTTCAGACATGCCCGCCCTCCTCGAGATCGTCGGGCCCCGTGAAGCCGAGCCGCAAGAGGAATTCTTGGCCGAGCCGCTCGTAGGCGAGCGCCCCATAGCTGTGCGCATCGTATTCCCAGATCGTCCGCCCGTGGCTCGGCGCTTCGCCAAGGCGGATCGTCCGCGGGATCAGCGTGCGAAAGGTGCGACCCGGCAGGTGCC
>JBMFPK010000254.1:0-3879 GCA_049969155.1 Chloroflexia bacterium
CCGGCGCTTTGCACACCGTCGTCGTTGGTCAGCAAGAGGTACACCGCTCCCACCTCCGATCAGTCGACCTCCTCAGCCAGCCCGTAAGCCTCGCGCGCCTCGGCGACGACGAACAGCGACCCGGTTACGCAGATCAGGTCCTCGGGAGCGGCGAGCTGCCTCGCGCGCTCCAGCGCCGTCGCAACGCTGGAGGCTACCTCCACCGGCACATCCGTCGACTGTGCAGCGATGTGGGCGACATTCTCAGCAGACAGGGCTCGCGGGTGGCGCGAAGCGCAGGTGATGATGCGGCTGCTTGAAGGGGCCAACTCCCCCAGGAAAGCGGCGACGTCGTGCCCACGGGAAAAGCCCACCACCAGGAGCCTTTTCTGGAAGATGAACTCGCCGAGGGCCGCGCGCAGCGCGCGTGCGGAATCGATGTTGTGTGCGCCGTCCAGCACGACCCAGGGGCGCTCGCCTACTACCTCGAGCCTTCCGGGCCACCGGGCCTGCTCCAGCCCACGCCGGAGCACCGTCTCGGGGAAAGACCATCCCTGCTGAGCGAGCGCGAGGAGCACCGCGAGCGAGACGCGGGCGTTTGTACGCTGGAAGCCGCCGCGCAACCCGAGCGGAACCGTCTCCACCGCAAACGGATACGGCAGCGGAAGATCGGCGGGAATCGGCCGATGCACCTCCATTTCCTCGGCGACCCAAAGGCTTGCCTGCTGCTCCCGGCACACGCGCTCGAAGACAGCCATCGCCTCGGGCTGCTGCGGAGCGCTCACGGCCTGCCCGCGCGGCTTGATGATGCCCGCCTTCTCTCCCGCGATGCGATCCAGTGTCGGGCCCAGGATCGCCACGTGGTCATAGCCGATCGTGGTCAAGACGGAAACCCGGGGATGAACCACGTTCGTGGCGTCCAGGCGCCCTCCGAGCCCAACTTCCAGCACGGCGATATCGACTTCCCGTACGGCAAAGTACCCCAGGGCAAGGGCTGTGGAGATCTCGTAGTAGGTCGGCGGCCCGTGATCTCCCGAAGCGGACATCTCCTCCACAAAGGGCCGCAGCCGCTCGACCCAGGCCGCGACGTCCTCCTTGGGGATCGGCTGTCGGTCGACCTGGATGCGCTCGCGCCAGGTGTGCAGGTGCGGTGAGGTATACAAGCCGGTGCGCAATCCGGCGGCGCGCAGCATGCTTTCCAGGAAGGCAGCCGTCGAACCCTTTCCCTTGGTACCGGCGATGAGCAGACATGGGTAGGACTCGTCGGGCCTGCCCAAACTTTCCAGCAAGCGTGCCGTGCGTGCCAGGTTAAAGATGACCGGCGAGTATGCGTGGGGCATCCCCCGCTCATAGTCCACGAACCGGTTCAGGTAGTCCAGCGCCGCTCTGTAGGCGTCGTCTGCAGCATCCACACCGACCCCTCCTGCGGCAAGGGCAACCGCAACGGGACGATCTCTCGACAACCGGCTTCAAAGGTCCATTCCAGGCACCCACAGGGAAGATTTGGCAGCCTTCTCGCCCTCTTCCGGAGGCGCAGGACGTGGCACCCACAGGCCCCCGGCCTCCTCGATCTTCTTCCAGGGCTCCCGTTCCTCCTCCTCGCGGTTGGCGATCATAAGGAGAACCGCATCCATGCTGCGTTCGACCAGCGTCCGCAGGAAGGTATTCTCCGCCAGCGGGACGGTGTCGAACTCCCGGGCGCAGCGAGCCGCCAACCGCGCGAGATCCGCTCGGCCGAAGAAGAGATACAGACGTGCTTCTTCCTGGAGCTGTTCGCGGAAGCGCGAGCAGGTCGCGGCGTCGAACATCGTCTCAATGATGCGGGCGGTCATCTGGCCGCGTGCTTGCACAAAGGCGAGATTGGGCAGGTTGTCCTCCGTCAAAGGGGGAATGGCTTCCGTGATCTTGAACCACTCTTTCGCGAACGGCTGCAATTTCTCCTCACGCAAGTGCCAGGGCGCGAAAATAGCTTCCCTGAGCAGCCGATCCGCCTCGTCCGGAGAAGGGCGAGAGAGGTCTTCGTCCAGTTCGGCCGGCCAAGGGTCCTCAGGAACCCCGACAAAGAGCTCCTCAACCTCTTGGTAGTTGTACGGAAGCGGCCGGCCTGCCTCGCGCATCCGTGCTGCAGCGCCCCAGACCCGGCGAGCCACATAGGGCAAGTTGACTTCTACCAGAAAACCGGGCATCTCCGCCGAGGACTGTTCGAACTCGGAGAACATCTTCTGCAGATCCTCGCGGTTGGCGGTCAGGGTAGTGATGCCCTCGATGCCCTTGGCCGAAAGGAGCACGTTTACGGAACGGAGCATCCCGAGCGGGGCTTCCTGCACGACGCGCAAGATCTGCTCCCCGAGCTCGTTGAACGATGTCGCCAGCACGCGGACCACCTTCGGCCGCGCAGGTGCGCGCTTTTCTTGCGGTCGAAAGCCTCTGGTGCGCATCCGGTGCTGGGCCCGGCGGGCTGCCTTCCGCAAGGCCCGGTTGGTCTCTGCCACCTTCTCCAGCAGATCCCAGGCCTCCTGGGTGAAAAGGTCCGCGAGCAGGGCGAGCGCCTCTTCGGCTACCTCCGGCCGCTCCAGGGCTACACGGAAGGGCTCGAGGTCGACCGCTTCCCCCCACGCCACGCGCGCTCTCAAGCGCGCTACCATTTCCCTGGGAGAAATCGTCTCCCAGTTCACCCGTTCGTCGGTCACGCCTGCCTCCTCAATGCCCGTGCAACAGACCTTCACTCATGCATCACGCCCACCTGCACCTGGCGAAAGCGGGCCGGCGCACATCCGTGGCCCACGTGGGCTGTCTGTGGCGGCTCGCCCTTTCCGCAGTTCGGCGTGCCCCACATACGGAAATGGTTTGCGTTGCAGATGGCGTCGCAGTTTCCCCAGAAGACGGGGGTAATCCCGGTGTACGTCGCGTTCCTGTAGAGGCGGCCGAGTTTCCCGTTGCGGATCTCGTAGGCAACTTCCGTCCCGAACTGGAAGTTCAGGCGGCGGTCATCGATGCTCCAGCTGCGGTTCGTAGCCAGATATAGCCCTTCGTCCGTATCCGCGATCAGGTCGTCCAGATCCCATTCCCCGGGTTCCAGGTTGATGTTCGTCATACGGATGATCGGAAGGTTCGCCCACCCGTCGGCGCGCATTCCCCCGCTGCTCGTCTGCCCGAGGACAGCCGCGGTTTCGCGGGAACTCTGGTATCCGACGAACCGCCCTTCCCGCACCAGGTACACCCGCTGGGCCGGCACACCTTCGTCGTCATAGGCAAAGCTCCCCAGTCCTTCGGGGACGGTAGCGTCCGCGACAATGTTGACGAGCGGAGATCCGTAGCGAAACGTCCCAAGTTTGTCCGGCGTGAGGAAACTGGTCCCTGCGTAGGAGGCCTCGGCACCGAGCACCCGGTCTAGCTCGGTGGGGTGCCCGCACGACTCGTGGATCTGCAAGGCAAGCTGAGAGCCCTCCAGGATCACCGTGGTGACCATTGCGGGGCACTGGGGGGCCGAAAGCAGGGCGACAGCTTCCTCGGCCGTCGGGCCTGCGTGCGACACGAGGTCTAGCTCCTCCACGAGCTCGTACCCCTTCTGCAGCTGCTGGCGGCCGAAGGAGGTCGGGTAGCTCCGGTTCTGCACCTCCCCTTCCTTTACCGCTGTCGCCTCGATCCCGGCGCCGGTTTCGGTCAGTACCTGCTCGATGAAAGCCCCCTCGCTCGAGGCAAACGTCTTCTCCTCGCGAAAGGCGACGAAATGGCCTTCCGCCACGGCTACTCCTTTCACGCGGCGCATCTCGGCATCGGCGCGGAGCAGCAAGCCCACCTTCTCCTCGAGGGGCACAGCGAACGGGTCCTTCCGATACGGGCTAACATAGCGCGCCGTTCCCACAGGGCAGGGGGCAAGCCGCACCGGATCCCGGCTAG
>JBMFPK010000255.1:0-3879 GCA_049969155.1 Chloroflexia bacterium
CGGAGTGAACATCTTCTTGGACAAGGAAGTCGAGGATTGGAAAAAGCGCCGCACGATGGAGATGATCGCGGAAGCGGGCATCGGCTGGGTGAAGCAGCAGTTTTCCTGGGCGGAGATCGAGCCGCTTCCCGACTATTTCTGGGACGACAAGTACGACAAGAGCAGCTGGGAAAAGTTCGACCGCATCGTCGATCTGGCGGAGGAGTACGGCCTCGAAGTGATCGCGCGCCTGGACCGGCCACCCGAGTGGGCGCGGGCGGCCGGTTCGAACCCCGAGGCTCCGCCGCTCGACCCGCACGACTATGCCGACTTTGTCTACGACTTTGTGCGACATTACCGAGGCCGCATCCACTACATCCAGATTTGGAACGAGCCCAATCTGCATCGGGAATGGCGCTACGGCTCTCCGGTGGACCCCGAAGCTTATGTGACTCTGCTCCGCCTGGCCTATCAGCGGGCCAAGGAGGCCGATCCGAACGTGCAGGTGCTCAGCGCGCCGCTTGCCGCCCGTACCACGGATGACCCGGACCGACTGAACCTGAGCGACCTCACCTTCCTGGAAGAAATGTATCGCGCGGGAGCTGCTCCCTACTTCGACATCATGTCGGCCAACGGGTACGGGTTCGAAGATCCCCCGTCGGCGCCTCCTGACCCCGCACGGATGAACTTCCGCCGGGTGGAGTTGCTCCGCTTGGTGATGGAAAAGTACGGGGACCAGGGGAAGGCGATCTGGCTCAACGAGTACGGCTGGAACGCTGCGCCGGAGCATTTTCCCCCGGAGAGGCTGTACTGGGGCCGCGTGGACCTTCAGGAGCAGGCCCGTTACACGGTGCAGGGCATCGCCTATGCGCAGGAACACTGGCCGTGGGCGGGTGTGATCTGCATCTGGTACTTCCGCCAGGTCGGCGATATCCCCGAGTCCCTCGCCGAACACTACTTTCGCATGGTGAACGTGGACTTTACCCCCCAGCCGGTGTACGCGGCGGTGCGTGAGGCGGCGACCGGGCTGGCGACCGCAACGCCCGGCTGGTACGAGGAGATGGCTCCCCCGGTACACCGGCGGGGGAACTGGTATCCAGTGCGTGATGAGCGGGCAAGTGGAGGGAGCTACCTGGCCAGTAGCCTGCCGGGCAGCCGGCTCGTTTTTACCTTTCAGGGTACGGACGTCTTCCTCCGGATTCGAAAGGGGCCGGACGGCGGACGCCTCCTCGTGAGCGTGGATGGCGTCAGTGGACGTGGGACCACCCTTCCCCGCGACGGCTACGGGCTGGCCTACCTGGACCTCTATAGCCCGCAGGAAGAATGGGTGCAGGTGCCGCTGATCCAGGGGCTTGGCCACGAGTACCCACTCCGTTCCCACCGCCTCGAACTGACGGTTGCGGACGAAAAGGACCCGGCTTCCAGTGGGCATCTGTGCGTGGTGGACGCCCTGGAAGTGCAGTACCGGCGGTCCTACGTGTTGTTCGGGATCGCGAGCACCCTCCTGTTCGGCGGGTTGCTGGTCGCTCTGGGTGCCCTGACGGCGGAGCTCCGGCGCGCGCCACCGCCGCGCCCTCAGCCAGTCCCGGTGAACCCCTGGACGCTGCGCCCCGAGCAGATCATTCCCCCGGAGGAAGAAACCGGATCAGAAAGCGGTGATCACACGTAGGCGCTCCACGACCTCGGCGACCGTCTCGTCGGGTGTGGAGGTGCCGGCCGTGACACCCACGCGGTGCTTCCCGATGAACCACTCCGGACGCAGTTCATCGGCGCGTTCGATGGAGTAGGTGGGGACTCCCTCTGCAGCGCAAGTTTCCGCAAGGTGCCGCGTGTTCGCGCTCTGGCGGCCTCCCACTACCACGACGGCGTCCACGCTGCGCGCCAGACGTCGCGCGGCCGGTTCCCGACGGGCCACCGCCGCACAGACGGTGTTCCAGATGCGCACCTCTCGGATCCTCGGCGGCACCGCCTGCACGAGTTCCACAACAAAGTTCCGGTACACCTGCTCCCGCTGCGTGGTCTGGAAAAGCACCGCCAGACGGTGATGCCCTTCCCAGGGTTCTTCCAGGCCTTGCGCTCGGGCGAACGCGCGCAGCTCCTCGAGCGTCCGGCCGGCCGCAGCGCCTCTCCCTGCATAGCCCAGGATGCCCCGCACCTCGGCGTGTCCGGGGTCTCCACAGATCAGCACACCGTACCCTGCCTGGGCCATCTCCTGCGCGAGGCGCTGGACCCGTTCCACCAGAGGGCAGGTCGCATCCAGTAGGGGGATCCCCCTGCGCTCCGCCTCCGCAAAGACCGCCGGCGCTGCTCCGTGGGCGGTGACCAACGCGACCTCTCCGGGTCCGACCTCCTCTAGTCCCCCCACCACGCGGATGCCCAGCCGTTCCAGCCGCTCGACAACCTGCGGATTGTGCACGAGTTCCCCGAGCGTGCGCACGACCTCCCCCTCACGGACCGCCTGTTCGGCCATCTCGATGGCACGCCGCACACCCTGGCAGAACCCCATCTCTTCGGCCAGGACGATTTCCACCTGTTCCTCCTGATGCCGTGACGGCGGTCCCCTGGAGGCCGCCTCGTGTCGCCGAGTTACAGCCCTCTACGCGGCCCGCGGCAAAGGCAGCCACACGGTAAAGGTGCTGCCTTGGCCGGGGCGCGTCTCCACGGTGATCTGTCCGTTGTGCTCGTTCGCGATCCAGCGTGCGATCGAGAGCCCCAGCCCCATGCCGCCCCGCTTGCCGGCCGCCCGACCCCGGTAAAACCGCTCGAAAAGGTGCGGCAGGTCTTCGTCCGCGATCCCCGGCCCCGTATCCTGCACCGCCAGGCACGCCCACGGCCCCTCCCGGTACAGGGACAGGGTTACCGTGCCCCCAGGGGGTGTGAACTTGAGCGCATTGTCGACCAGGTTCAGCAGGAGTTGCTTCAGGCGGTCCGGATCCCCCTCGATTTCGACCTGATCCTCGCTCCCGAGCCGTACTTCCACCTCACGAGCCAGATGCCGAGCCTCCCGGTATACCTCCAGCAGGAGGGCGTCCAGATGCACAGGCCGACGTTCGAGATGCATCCCTGCATCCGCGCGTGCCAGGGCCAGCAGGTCTGCGACCATGCGGGACAGACGGGCGACTTCGCGCTCGATGTCCCGGAGCGATTCCTGAAGCACCTCTGGGTCGGAGCCCGCACCGCGCTGGAGTACCTCCAGGTTTCCGCGGATCGCCGCCAGCGGCGTGCGCAGCTCGTGCGAGAGGTCGGTGATGAAACGCTGCTGTCCCTGGAACAGGCTCTGGAGGCGGTCGAGCATCTCGTTGAACGTGCTGACCAGCCGGCCAACCTCGTCCTGAACCCGCGGAGCGGCGATCCGCTCCCCCAGGTCCTCCGTGCGCGCGATGCGCCGGGCGGTCTCGGTGACGCGGGAGATGGGGGCGAGGGCCTTTCTGGATAGGAGGCTTCCCCCTAGCACGGCCAGCAGCACCCCCAGTCCTCCGCCGGCCAGGAGGAGGCGGAGCAGACGGCCCAGTGCCTCGTCCACCTGCTGGAGGGAGGCTCCCACCTGAAGCATGCCCACCGCCCGGCTGTCCGCGACGATGGCCTCGCTGCGCAAGCGCACGCGCACCGTCCCCACGCGCACCGTGCGCAGGTCGACGGCCCCTCGCAGCACCTGCTCGGCGTCGGCGGTCGGAAGCTCCGGCAGCACCTGCCCGAGGAGGTTCGCCGAGGTGGCGGCGATGATACCGTCTGGGTGCCGTACCTGGACAAACACGCCCGGCGTGGCAAAGACGTCCAGGGGCGGCAGCGTGATGACTTCCTCCCAGTCGAAGGGCGGGGTGATCGCGATCTGCCGCCGGGCGCTCGCCTGCACCTGGGCAGCCCTACGTTCCAGCGTGCGGTCGATCCCGGACATCAAGC
>JBMFPK010000256.1:0-3873 GCA_049969155.1 Chloroflexia bacterium
TCCCGGCGCGCCACTCTGCTTCTCCGGGAAGGAATCCTACCAGCGCGAGAATACTGGCCATCAGTGCGTTGCAGAAGAACCCGATCCAGATGATCCGGCGGGACCTCCGGTACCCGTACACCTCCGTGAGGATGTCGCCGAAGATGTAGCTGATCGGGAATACGACCGTTCCCGCATCGAAAGCGAGCGGCAACCCGAAGAGCGAGATGCCCCAATCGACCATCTTGGCCGAGGAAGCCACGTTGCTGATCAGCAAAACGGCCACAAAGAGCGCCATGATCAGATCGTAGTAGCGGTAACTTCGCGCGGACTCGTTCACGCCGTGCCCCCTCATTCCTCAGGTGATGATGTAGCCGCATCATAGCACAGCCTCGAAGGTCCCGCAAACCGCTCTTGCATTCCATGGGGGGTTGTGTTATGATAAAAGAAATGGGCTATTCCCTGTCGGCTAGGCAAGGGGGAAACCATGGCCGTCGCGGTAGAGCTCTACACGGTGGACCATATTATCCGGGGGCTCATTGACACGGCGGGTGATCGCCTTACCGATGTCCTCAATGTCAAGACGGAATCTGCTCTGGTGCTTCGGGAAGCGGAGGTAGTGCGTCACCTCAGCCTGGGGAAGGTGCCGCCGCTCCGTTTGCCCGTCGTGCGGGTGGAAAAGGAGCAGATCCTCTTCGCCATCCCGGTTGCCGAGCGGGATATCACCCACAAGAGCCTTTACCGCCGCACGTCCCGCCTGGTGTTCGAGATCGTGGTGCTGCTGCCCAACTTCGAGCTTCGGGGTTCCATCCACCTCACCGAGCGCCTCGACGTGCGGCGGGTGCTCGTGGTGCGCCCCGAGGAGTACATTCCCCTCACGGATGCCGCCGCAACCTTTGTGCTGTACCCGCAGCTGGTGGTCCGTGCCGGCACGATCATCTTCAACAAGCGGCACGTCGCGGCGGTCGGAGAGCCGGCCGGCGCCGAAGCGGGACCCGCGGGTACCCCTTCTCCTCCGTCTCGCGCTGGTTGACAAACGCTGCGCCGTTCGGTAGAATGGGTGCACCGTCGGATTGTCTCCCGTTGACCAGCCGTTGTTCACCCTAGGAGCACAGCATGAAGATCCACGAGTACCAGGCCCGCGCGATCTTGGCTCGCTACGGCCTGCCGGTTGTGCAGGGGGATGTTGCCTCCACACCCGAGGAAGCCCGATCTATCGCCGAAAGGTTGGGTCGGGCGGTCGTCCTCAAGGCACAGGTGCACGTAGGAGGGCGCGGCAAGGCAGGCGGCATTCGCCTGGCCGCGACACCCGCCGAGGCCGAAGATGTGGCCCGGGCGTTGCTGGGAAGCGCGATCCGGGGCATCCCTATCCGTCGGCTGCTGGTGGCGGAAGCCGTGGAGATCGCCCACGAGTACTATCTCGGGGTGGTGCTCGACCGCGCCGCGCGCCGGATCACCGTGATGGCGAGCGCCGAGGGGGGTGTCGAGATCGAGTCCGTTGCGGGCTCGCGCCCGGAAGCCATCGTGCGTGTGACGGCGGATCCGTTCCTGGGGCTGCGCGGCGACCAGGCTCGAACGCTGGCCTTCTCCTTGGGCCTTCGAGGGGAGGAAGCGCTTTCCTTTGCCCCCATTGCATCCGCACTGTACCGAGCGTTTGTGGACAACGATGCCACGCTGGCGGAGATCAACCCGCTCGTGCGGACTCTGAGCGGGGAATGGCGCGCGCTGGATTCGAAGATGATCCTGGACGACAGTGCTTGGATGCGCCATCCGGAATGGGAAGGGTTGCGGGATGCGGAGGCTGAAGATCCGGCCGAAGCGGAGGCCCGCGCGCACGGCATCAGCTATGTGAGGCTCGATGGTGAGATCGGCTGTATGGTGAACGGCGCCGGCCTCGCGATGGCCACGATGGACACGGTCCAGCTGTACGGCGGTTCCCCTGCCAACTTCCTGGACATCGGAGGGGGCGCGCGCGCCGAGAAGGTGGCGGCGGCTCTGCGGATCATCCTTTCCGACCCCCGCGTCAAGGCGGTGCTGTTCAACATTTTCGGCGGCATCACTCGCTGCGATGAGGTCGCGCGCGGCATCCTCGCCGCGCTGGAAGAGGTGCGGCCTACCGTCCCGCTGGTGGCCCGCCTGGTCGGGACGAACGAGGAAGAGGGACGGGAGATCCTGGCGCAGGCCCACCTGATGACCGCCGAGACGATGGCCGAAGCGGCTCAGAAGGTTGTCGCGGCTTCTCGTGGCATCGGTGGATGAGGATGACCCAGCAACCGGAGCGTGCGGCCCTGCTTTGTGAGGCGAAGCGGCGCCGGAAGCTCTACCCGACGACCGCAGCCCTTCGCCTTGCGGGCCTCTGGTTCTCCGGGCCGCAGCCGAGAACCGCCCTTCGGTGCGCACTGGATGCCTGTACCGATTTCCTCCCTCTGCCCTTCCTGATGTTCTGGATCAACCACCCCACAGGATATGTCGTGGTTGTGCCGGAGGTGCCGGCGGGGCTCGCTCCACGCACCTCCTGCTACCTGCAGGGTGAGCTCGTCATCGAAGGCATCCTTTTCCGGAACGTGGTGTGCCTGCGGGGACAGGACCTGGCCCTCGGGAAAGGGGTAGCCCAACACGAGCTCGCGCACCTGCTCGACCATCTTCTGGGCAGCGACGGTCAGCTCCACGGGCCCTTTCTCTCCGACGGTGCCGGCGTCACCCTCGATCTGATGGCCTGGGGCGCCGAGCTGCTCGCGTGTTACCGCGAGCGGAACAGCGTCGACCCAACCGCTGGGGGACCACACGGTTATTTCGCGCGCGCGGTCCAGACCTACTGCGTGGCACCGGAGCGGCTTCGCCGCGAGGATCCGCGCATCTTCGAGTTTCTCGAGCAGCGACTGCTCAACGAGGCTGCCTGGTGGGCAAAGGCTCCGCAGGACGCAACGAAAGGAGGTACGGTTGGCGATCCTGGTCGATGAGCACACTCGCCTGGTGGTCCAGGGCATCACGGGCCGCGAGGGCGAGTTTCATACCCGGCAGATGCTGGCTTACGGCACGAAGGTGGTGGCCGGCGTGACCCCGGGCAAAGGGGGCGCCGAGGTAGCAGGCGTCCCGGTCTTTGACACCGTGGCACAGGCAGTGGCCGCGACCGGCGCGAACACCTCTGTGATCTATGTGCCAGCCCGCTTTGCGCCGGAAGCGATCTACGAAGCGGTCGATGCCGGGATCCCGTTCATCGTCTGCATCACCGAAGGGATTCCGGCGCTCGATATGGTGCGGGTCTGCGCGTACGTGCAGGCCCGAGGGGTGCGTCTCCTCGGTCCCAACTGCCCGGGCATCATCTCTCCGGGCAAGGCCAAGGTGGGGATCATGCCGGGCCATATCCACACCCCGGGGCCGGTGGGCGTGGTCTCCCGTAGCGGCACGCTGACCTACGAGGTGGTCGACGCGTTGACCCGCGCCGGGCTGGGCCAGAGCACCTGCGTCGGCATTGGCGGAGACCCCATCATCGGGACGACCTTCCTGGATGTGCTGGAGCTCTTTCAGGCCGACGAAGAGACGGAAGCGATCGTGCTGATCGGGGAGATCGGTGGAACGGACGAGGAGCGCGCCGCCCGTTACATCGCAGAGCACGTGACCAAGCCCGTGGTAGCCTACGTCGCGGGACGGACCGCTCCACCCGGCAAGCGGATGGGCCACGCCGGCGCCATCATCGAGGGTGGGACCGGAACGGCACAGGAAAAGATCTCCGCCCTCGCTCAGGCGGGCGTCGCGGTGGCCGAGTATCCCGCACAGGTAGCCGATCTTGTGAGGGAGCGGATGGGGTATTGAACGTTGATCGTTGATGGTTGGGTGCGGAACGTTGGCGCGTGGGCGTCGACGGGGTCAGGAAAAGGGCGGTGTTCCGCGCTC
>JBMFPK010000257.1:0-3873 GCA_049969155.1 Chloroflexia bacterium
ATGCCCCTGGCCGTCCGTGAGGCGTCCGTCGTCGAGCACCTGCAGCAGCGTGTTAAAGACCTCCGGATGGGCCTTTTCGACCTCGTCGAACAGGATCACCTGGTAGGGTCGGCGTCGAACCGCTTCGGTCAGCTGACCCCCTTCTTCGTAGCCGACGTAGCCGGGTGGGGCACCGATCATCCGGGAGACGGTGTGCTTCTCCTGATACTCGCTCATGTCGATGCGCGTCATGGCGTTCTCGTCATCGAAGAGGAACTCCGCGAGCGCCTTTGCCAGCTCCGTCTTGCCCACACCTGTAGGGCCGAGGAAGATGAACGAGCCAATGGGTCGCCGGGGGTCTTTCAACCCTGCGCGGGCCCGCCGTATGGCGTCGGAGATGGCCGCGACCGCCTCTTCCTGTCCCACGACGCGCTGGTGCAGCCTGGCCTCCATATCGAGCAGCTTCTCTTTCTCGCCCTCCAGCATCCGGCTCACGGGGATGCCCGTCCAGGAGGCGACGACTTCGGCGATGTCCTCCGCATCGACCACCTCATCCAGGCCGGCCTCCTGCAGCCAGCGCTCCCGCTTTTCACGCAGTTCCTGCTCGAGAGCGATGTGCCGCGAGCGGGCATAGGCGGCCGCTTCATAGTCCTGCCGCAATGCTGCGTCCTCTTCTTCCTGCCTCAGTTGGCGAATCTCCTCCTCGAGCGCCTTCAGTTCGGGCGGCATGCTGTAGATGTCGATGCGCAGTTTGGCCGCGGCCTCGTCGACCAGGTCGATCGCCTTGTCGGGCAAGTGGCGCTCGCTGATGTAGCGGGCGGCGAGGCTGGCAGCCGCTTCGAGTGCTGCATCCGAGATCCGCAGGCCGTGGTGCGCTTCGTAGCGGCTGCGCAGTCCGCGAAGCATCTCCACCGTGAGCTCGACGGAGGGCTCTTCGATGTAGACGGGAGAAAAGCGCCGCTCCAGTGCCGAGTCTTTTTCGATGTAGCGCCGATAGTCATCCACCGTCGTCGCGCCGATGCACTGCAGCTCCCCCCGCGACAGGGCCGGCTTGAGCATGTTCGATGCGTCGATCGCCCCGGAGGCCGCGCCGGCTCCGACCACCGTGTGCAGTTCGTCGATGAACAGGATGATCTCCCCGTGCGCGTTCCGCACCTCGTCCAGCACGGCTTTCAGGCGTTCCTCGAACTCACCCCGGAACTTGGACCCCGCGACCAGGGCGGCCAGGTCCAGGGCCAGGACGCGCTTGTTCCTCAGCGGCTCCGGTACATCGCCCGCCGCGATCTTTTGCGCCAGTCCCTCGGCGATGGCGGTCTTGCCGACCCCTGTCTCGCCGATGATCACCGGGTTGTTCTTGGTGCGCCGCGCCAGGATCTGGATCACGCGACGGATCTCGGCGTCTCGGCCGATCACCGGGTCCAGCCGGCCTTCCCGAGCCATTTCCGTCAGGTCGTGGCTGTACCGCTCGAGGATCCGGTACTTGCTCTCCGCGCGGGGATCGGTGATGCGCTGGCCCTTACGCAGGTCCATGATAGCCTGGTACAGGAGGTCCCGCGTGACCCCGTGTTCGCGCAGCATCCGCCCGGACGGGGAATCGCGATCCGAGGCGATCGCAAGGATCAGATGCTCCGTGCTGACGTACTCGTCCTTCAGGAGCTGCGCTTCCCGCTGGGCCTGGTCAAAGACCCATTTGGCACGCGGCGTCAGATATACCTGCCCCGGCGTCCCGTAGAGCGGGGGCCGAAAACTGCGTGGAATCCCTGCCAGTTCCATTTCCAGGCGGTCGTCCAGCTCGGCGACCGGCACCCCGAGCTTGCCCAACACAATCCGGGGCACCCCTTCTTCCTGGCGCAGGAGGGCAAGGAGCAGATGCTCAACATCCAGCTGGCTGTGCTGAAACTGTTGCATGATCTCCTGCGCCAATTGCAGAGCTTCCTGTGCTTGTTCGGTCAAACGGTCAAAGCGCAACATAACAAATCTCCTGCAGCGGGGCCTTCCGCTGCATACGGTAACATAGAAGAACCGCAGCGCGTGTGCGGTGATCCAGGCTACATTATAGGTTCCCGCCAGCCGGCCGTCAAGACTCTGAACTTCAGCGGCGCTCCTGCTCCCGTGCGAGCCCGGCGTAGGCGTGGAGGAAGCGCTGAGGCAGTCTCCCGCGCAGGTATACGCCGTCCGGACGGTACTCCTCTTCGGCCACCTGTCCACGCTCGCGGAAGAGCGTCACGAGCTCCTGGCGCGTATAGGGTACCGTGACCTCCAGCGGTACGGTATCCGATGTCAGGCGTTCCTCGATCCGCTCGAGCAGTTGCTGCAACCCCCAGCCGTAGCGCGCAGAAATGGCGACATAATCGGTGGGCATCCCGAGTTCCGTGGCCATCCGCGCTACCTGTTCCGCATCGAGCACCGGGCTGATTCGGTCCACCTTGTTCAGCGCGGTCAGGCAGGGGATCCGGTCGGCCCCCAGTTCGCGGAGCACCCGGAGCACCGTTTCGGCCTGCTCCTGCGCGTTCGGGTGGCTGATATCCAGTACGTGGATCAGAAGGTCGGCCTCGGCGATCTCCTCCAGCGTGGCGCGAAACGCGGCTACCAGCGTCGTGGGCAGGCGCTGGATGAAGCCGACCGTGTCCGTGAGCAGTGCTTCCCGCCCGCTGGGGAGGGTGAAGCGGCGGGTTGTCGGGTCCAGTGTGGCGAAGAGCTGGTCCTGCACAAGGACATCCGCGCCGCACAGGGCGTTGAGCAGGGTGGACTTGCCGGCGTTCGTGTAGCCGACCAAGGAGACCACCGGGATCCCCTCCCGTTTGCGTCGGACGCGGTAGAGCTGTCGGTGGGTATGCACTTCCTGCAGCCGGCGCTTGAGGACGCGGATGCGCTCCCGGATGTGGCGGCGGTCCGTCTCGAGCTGGGTCTCACCGGGGCCCCGCAGGCCCACGCCGCCGACGCCCTGGCGCGAAAGGTGGGTCCAGCGCCCACGCAGCCGGGGCAAGAGGTATTCGTATTGGGCCAGCTCCACCTGCAGGCGCCCTTCTGCGGTGTGGGCGTGCCGGGCAAAGATGTCCAGAATTAGGCCTGTGCGATCTACCACGCGTACGTCCCAGGCCTCCTCCAAGTTGGAAGCCTGTCCTGCGCTGACCTCGTGATCCAGGATGACGAGGTTGAAGCCGAGTGTTTCCTTGAGGCGGCCGATCTCCTGAACCTTGCCACGTCCCAGGAAAGTGGCCGGATGTGGCCGGGTCAAGCGCTGGAAGGTTTGCCCGACCACCTCCACACCGGCGGTGCGCGCCAGTTGAGCGAGCTCCTCCAGCGAGTCTTCCGCGCGCCAGGAAGCTCCCCGGCCGTCCTGCAGCTCGATTCCCACGAGGAAGGCGCGCTCCTCGAGTGTGGAAACGATCGTCCGACGTCGCTCCTGGTCTCCGCTATCCCCTCCTCGTTCCATAGGACAGCCTCCCGCGGGCGGAGACGCCCGTTTACCCCTTGATCACGCCGAGTGGGCGCAGGCGCACGACCTTTCGACAGAGCCCGGCTCCGTGCATGACGTCGACCACGTTGCTCACGTCCTTGTAGGCCTCGGGCATTTCCTCAGCCAGGATGTCGCGCTCGGTCGACATCACAATGATCCCCTTGGCCTCCAGCTCGCGACGAATGTTGCGGCCCTGCCCGCGCTTGATCGCCGCCGAGCGGCTGAGGACGCGGCCCGCACCGTGGCAGCTGCTTCCCCAGGTCTCCTCCAGGGCCAGGGGCAACCCCACAAGGATGTAAGATGCACGTCCCATATCCCCGGGGACCAGCACCGGCTGCCCCACATCCCGGTAGTCTTCGGGCAGTTCGGGCCGGCCGGCTGGGAAGGCCCGCGTGGCCCCCTTGCGGTGCACGCACAGGAGCCGCTCCCTGCCG
>JBMFPK010000258.1:0-3871 GCA_049969155.1 Chloroflexia bacterium
CTTCCTCTACACCCAACAAACGACGTATAAATGACTGTGTCTCCGGTTCCCGACCAATCCCACAACCCAACACCAGCGCATCGTACCCCTCCAACGCCTCCACCACTGTCCGCACCGCTCCACTCCCAATCCCCCCTCCGTTCCCCTCCGGCAACGGGAGAAACGTCGTCTCCACACTCCGCGCCGCAAGCACCGGCTGGATGCCCCGCGGCGGAGCAAGTGTCACAAGCCCCGCCCCCACACGATACGCCGCCATCGCCGCAAGCGTCGGCGCCCCCGTGTAGGCCACTGAACCCGCAACCACCAGTAACCGTCCAAATGTGCCCTTGTGCGCATCCCGAGGACGCCCAGGAAGCAACCCCACGACTTTCTTTTCATCCAGCAGCTCTACCGCCACATCCCCTAGCAGCTCTTCCGCAATACCGATGTCCGCCACAACCACCTGTCCCGCATATCCAGCTCCAGGGAACTGGTAGAGCCCCCGCTTGGGGAAACCCATGCTCACTGTGATGTCACTTCGGATCGCCACCCCCATTACCTGCCCCGTATCCGCGTGCACCCCGGTCGGCAGGTCAACCGCAACCACAAGACCAACGCGCGCACGGTTCACTTGCTCCACGATATCCCGCAGCCGACCCTCGACCGGCCTCTGAATCCCCATCCCCAGCAGGCCGTCGATCACCGCATCCACCGTCCCCAGTTCCCGCCGCAACAGCGAGAGCTCCGCATCGTCCTCATCCGCACGCACCACCTTCCCCCCCCGCTGCTCCAACGCATCGACCAGCATGTCCCCCTCCGCCTGCCGCTTCCACAGATACGCGTGCACCACCAGTCCGCTTTCCAGCAGGTACCGGCCGGCCACCAGCGCATCGCCACCGTTGTTCCCCGGGCCCACGAGAACCAGTACATGCCTCCCCTGTGCCCCACCCTCCGCACCGAGCCTCGCCAACGTCTCACACGCCACCGCCCGACCTGCCCGCTCCATCAGCTCCTCGATCGTAGTGCCCGACCGCACCGCAGACTGCTCCGCTCTGCGCATCTCTTCAGTGGTAACCAGTTTCATCGCCTACCTCCGTCCACAGGGCTCACAGCCGCCCCAGATATGCGATGAGCACGAACCGCAGCGTCTTCCCCACAAAACACGCCAGCAGAAACTGCCACAAGGGCATCCGCACCGCACCTGCAGCAATCCCACCCAAATCGAACAACGGGTTGGGGATGAACGCAAGCACTGCGATGGCCAACCACCCATACCGCATCACAGCCGCCCGAATCCGCTCGTACGAACGCGCCCGCGAGGCAAGGGCGCTTCCGCCGTAACCCGCCAGATAGCCGCTCAGTTCCCCGATCGTCGCCCCCAAGCCCGCAGCCAACCCCACCAGAGGCGGACTCAGGAACCCCCCGGCAATCCACGACACCGCCAGCGTCGGGCTCGGAAAGACCACCGTCGCACTCGGCAGCAACGTCAGTAGGAAGACCCCAAGATACCCATAGTTTCCCAGCCGTGCATAGTCCACCGGCAAGACGAGCAGCAGCACCGTCAGGACAACCGAGCCTCCAAGGGACACCACGAATCGCCCGTTTCGGCGCAGCCAGGCGACCGACGCGCGCACAACCTCCTGCGGCACCGCCTTGCTCCTCGCTACGCCCTCCGCAACCGGCCGCTCGAATCCGTTGCCCAACTTTCCACCTCCAGAGTCCACCCACGGGATATCCATTCTAGCACGAACCGTCGGGTCCGGCAAAGGCACGCAACAATCCGATCACCCCTGCCGTCCAATTGGCAGTGCGGAATCAGAAGGAGGATATCCTATGCGACCGGTCCGTTCGTCCTGGAATGTGTACCTCGGCCTCTTGCTGCTCCTGGCCGGCCTGCTTCTGCTTATCCACAATCTCGCCCCCTTCCCCATCCCGAGCCAATGGCTCTGGGCCGGCCTCCTTTGCGCCGGCGGCCTGACGTTCCTCTACTTCTGGGCCACAGCACGCGCCCGCTGGTGGGCCATCATCCCCGCAGGCACGCTGCTTTCCTTGGCGGTGGCCATTTTCGTCTCCAACCTTCCACTCTCGGCAGACTATGGCGGTACAGCCTTTCTCCTCGGCCTGGGAGCGACCTTCCTCACGGTCTATTGGACACACCGAGCCCGTCGATGGGCCCTCATTCCCGCCGGCATCTTCGCATGGTTCGCCTGCAGCAGCCTGCTCAGCGAACTGCCCTTCCTTCCGGAGCCACTGCGCGACACCCTTCCCGGAAGCGTTTTCCTCGCTGGCCTCAGCATCGCCTTTCTGATCCTCGCGCTGATCCGCCGGGACATTTGGTGGCCCATTCTCCCCGCTGGATTCCTCCTGGTCCTCGCGACAATGCCGCTCCTGAACGAGATCGCGGGGTTGCAACACTGGATCCCGGTCGTGTTCTTCACCGGGGTTGCCATCGTCTTCCTCTCCGTCCATCTGACGGCACACAGTCGCTGGAGTCTGATCGCCGCAGTCATCGCCTTCGCCGTAGGCCTCTTCGTACAGCTCGCCGCCGGCCCTGGGTGGTTCACCGGCTCCCTCGCGGCCCTGGCAATGATCGCCCTCGGGACGTTCCTCCTGCTCCGTCGGGGCAGCACACGCTAAGGGCCCTGGTCGCGCCTCAGTAGACGTGCGGCGGGCGCATCCCCGCAAAGCAGACCCCGAGCCATATCGAAATGCCCAGCAGACAGATATACGAGGCAACTACGACCGCCACGACCCTTCCTACACTCCCGCGCCTCGCGATCCGCGACAGCAATAGCCCGCAGCCGATCGACACAGCCGGCAGGATGAACAGCATCGTGCGCACGGAAAGGAAAAGGACACGCGAGATGACCCAAAACGGCAGGGCAACCGCGACGGACGCCACCAGCCATGCACCCGCAGCCTCTCCCGCCCTGCGTCTAGGCATCACCAACCACCCGAGTATCCCCAGGAACAGCCCCAGCCCGCCAAAGTCCACCACGGCCCCCCACCGCCACCAAACCTGCAACGCGGCCCAACGGGTCGGCAAGGTCGCGTCGGGCGCGGCGAGCTCCCCGGCCTTTTCGGCAAAGACCGATCTCGCCCCGTGGAGCATCACCCCCAGGAAGAAGCTGTAATAGAGAAGCACCGCCAGCCCCAGGGCAAAAGCCCACAGGAGCAGCAACCTCCTGAGCCACCTGCGTTGTCCCCTGTTCGCCGGAGCGTACAACAAGCCGACCCACGTGAGGAGCCACGGCACCCCGAGCACCACCGTACCGAAGTGCGAAAGAAAGTGTACAACCCACACCGGAACCCAGCGCACCGCCGAAAGGTTTCCCTGTCTCCGCCACGCCGCCACAAGGGCAGCAGTGACCAGCAAGAGGAAGTCATACCCAAACAGGTTCGTGTAGACCCCCGCCCAGTTTGCCGCCAGGCCGATGGGCATGAACGCATAGAGCCAGGCCGCCCAGATCGCTGCGCGTTTTCCTGCCAAGCTCCTCGCCAAGTACCATACCGCGAGCACACTCGCCCCATCCAGCCAAGATGTCACAAAGGCAAGGAGCGCCTCAGCGTTCCGATACAGCAGGTGCAAAGGAACCAGAAGAAGATAGTAGACTCCCGGGTACGGATCGTTCCGCATCCCCCATTCCAGCGAAACGTGCTCGAAGAAAAGTTGCCCCTGCTCGATCGCCTCCAGCCGATGCACGTGGAAGAGTGCGTCGTGCGCGAAAAAACGGGGCGACAACGCCCCCACGAACCGCAAGCCAAAGGCCAGCAGGAACAGGACCCCGAGCAAGCGCCGCTCCCGTTCCCCGAATGCTTCCTCTCCCCCCAACCACCACTGCAACCCACGCACCGTGATCCCCAGCACAGGCCAGGCCAGGATCGCCGCCAC
>JBMFPK010000259.1:0-1538 GCA_049969155.1 Chloroflexia bacterium
GGCGTGGGGGGAGCGGTGGGATGTGGGCGGGGTGTGGCGGTAGGTTGGGACGTGGGGGTGATGGTCGGTGCGGGGGTTTTCGTAGGCGTGGGCGAAGGGGCGAGGGTCTTGGTGGGTGTCGGGGTAGGCCCCTGTGCCCAAGCGGGCTGGGCAACCGCTGCAAGAAGCGCCCCGCACAAGGCGATCGCGCATAGGGTACGGTGTCGAAACGGCATTCCGATCTCCTTGCGGGGGCGGCAGGGGGAAGTCCCCTGCCGCCCCCAGACTGCCTACTGGTTCCTTGCTTCCAGGGTGTAGCCGACGTGGTGGCCCCATCCCTGGGCGATGTGGGTGACCCGGAGCTCGTAGCGGCCGGAAACCGAGGGACGGAAGGCGATGCAGCTTGCGGTCGTATAGGGGTTGCAGTCGTCGTTTATCGCGAGGGGGGTTCCGTACTGCCCTGGCCGAAAGAGGGCCAGCACCGTATCGGCCCCGCCGGTAAGGTCGCGCGTCTCGATCCAGTAGTTCGTCCCGGCGGCGAGCTCCAGGTAGACCCAGTCTTCGTCCCCGGCCGGCGCGAAATCGTGGCGCTGAAGGGTGGAGAGGGAGAGAAAGTGCGCCAGGGCCGGCCGGTTATCCGGCTCGAACGCGTCCCCATGGTAGGTCTCCCGCACCACTATGGGCAGGTAGACACGATAGGCCGAGGGGACCACTTCCACTGCGGTGAAAGACTGCGCCCAGCCGCAGGAGTTGGCGGCGCGCAGGGTGACCACGTAGGTCCTCGGAGCCGCGTAGGCGTGCTGGACGGTTTTGCCTTCCTGGGGTGGGGTACTGTCCCCAAACACCCAGGTGTACGAGACAGGTTCGTCTCCGGCATCGACGTTTGCTGTGAAGGTGCCGGTTTGGCCGGCCCGCAGCGGGCGTGGGGTGTAATCGAAGGCAGGGGTGCTAGGCGGCGTGCAGAGGACCTCTACCCTCTCCTGGATCGATACTTCCGTGCAGGGATTCGTCGCCGTGAGCACCACCTGGTAGGTACCCGGTGCGGCATACGTGTGCTGGACCACCTGGCCCTGGGCGGAGGAACCGTCGCCGAAGGACCAGGCGTAGGAAAGGGGGCCGTCCCCGGCACCTACGGTTGCCGTAAAAGTGGCCGGCTGCCCGGCGCGCAGCGGCTCTGGCCGGTAGGAAAAGGCCAGGTTCGTGGGGTCCGTGCACGTCACCACGATGGTGGCGTTCGCGGATGCCTCGGAGCAGGCGTTCGCTGCGTGCAGGGTGACCTCGTAGGTGCCCGCTTCGGGGTAGGTGTGCACAGGATTCAGAAGGGTGGAGATGGTCCCGTCGCCGAACTCCCAGAGGAGGTCCGCCGGCCCGGTCACCACGGAGGTGAACTGCACCGTGAGCAGGTCCGCCCTCCAGGTAAAGGTCGCTGCCGGGGGCGGGACGATCGCGAGGCGTTCGGTTGCCCGGTCATTTCCGACGGTGTTAGAGACGGTCAAGGTCACGGTATAGGCCCCTACATCGGCGAAGGTATGCCGCGGGAACTGACGACGGCTCGTATT
>JBMFPK010000259.1:1548-3862 GCA_049969155.1 Chloroflexia bacterium
AATCCCAGTGCCACCATACGGCATCGCGGCTTTCATCGTTGAAAGCGACCTCGGTTCCGGGGCAGAGGGCGCTGTAGGAAAAGGCGGCCTGGGGCGCCTGGGTCGGCAGGGGGTGCACGGTGAGCCGATCCGTGGCGATGGCCGTCCCGCACTCGCCCGAGAGGGTCAGCGTCACCCCATAGGTCCCGGGCAGGGCGTAGGTGTGTGTGGGATGGAGGAGGCCGGACGTCTCCCCGTCGCCGAATTCCCATTGGATCTCCTCGGGAGGGACCGTCGAGGTGGAGCGGTTCAGAAATTCGACGATCGTGGGTGTGTAGATGCTGCGCGGGTCCATCTCGAATGCGGCCTGGGTTTCTCCCTGTTCCCAGGCCACTTCCCACCAGTCGAGCAGAGGCGAGGTTCCCTGTTGCCGTTCCATCTCTAACTGGAGACGCAGCCGACGGTGCGTCTCTGGAGGCAGCGAGGAGAGATCGAACGGGCTCGGGACATCCGCATAGAGGAGGGTACCGCTGATATCGAGCACGTTCACGGTGAGCGTGGTGCCGCTCGGAGTCCAGCCGTCGTAGGTGAGATCGGCCCACTGTGCCACGCAGCGCCCGATCGGGATGGAGACGCCCTCGCCGCGGCGCGGCTGACCCTGGATTTCGATCCAGCTCAGGATGGGTGTGGTCTGGGGATCGACGCGGGTCAGCGTCACCCGATACTGCAGGTACCGGGCGAGCGGCGAAGGGACCGGGGAGCCGTTCCAGGCAGGAGCCCAGGGGCTCCAGGTGGCGTCGGGCGTGGGGGTATTTCCGCTGCGCGTCTCGACAGCGATGTGGTCTGTCCACAGACCCGTCCAGTGGATGGTCCCCCAGGCCAGGAGGTCCCCGAAATCGTGGACGGTGGAAGTGTAGGTGCCGGTAGGCCTGAAGGTGCCGTCCGAGGTAGCGACGAACACATCGCCAGCGTCCGCGCGATCGTCGCTCCAGAGCGCTGCGATGCCCGGAGCCAGGCTGCTCTGGGCGAGCGCGATATCGGTTCGCGTGAGATAGGGGATGGCATCCCCGGCGTGCACGGGGATCTGCCAGGCGTTCCCACTGGAGGAAGCCAACCAGATCTCCGGGAAAACCCCGAGCGACGTAGCCGTCCAGGCGGCGTAGGCGCTCGAACCGAGCGGGATTGCGGCCGGTTTGCGGGCGCCGGCGTCCATGGTCACCGGGCCCAGCTCGACCCATCCCAGGGACATCATGTCGTAACGCGCGTGGTAGATGTCGCTTGTGGTACCGCGCTCGTCCGTCCATAGGCAGCGGACATCTTCCCCGGAAAGAAAGAGCACCGGGTCGTGTTGAGCCGTTCCGGTGGGGCCGGTGGCGACCTCCTCGTTCGGCCAGATGCCGCCGGCCATCCGGTGTGCGGCACGGATATCGGTTTGCCCATCTGGGGCGACATGTTCCCAGGCCACCCACACGCTTCCGGTCCTTGGGTCGATGAGGATGGACGGCGCTCCCTGGGCCGTCCCGTTCGGGGGTTCCTGGATCACGTTCTCCGGCGGATCCCAATAGACCCCGCCGTCGCGGCTCCGTTGGGCGAAGATGTCGGGGTCTCCGGGGGACTGTTCCGCGCGGTAGGCCAGGTATACGGTAGGGTAGGGTGAGAGGTAAGCTGCGCCCAGGTCCGGGTCTGCCCCGCCGGGGACGAGGAGCACATCGGTCAGCCAGGTCTGGCCATAGTCGGTGGAGCGGGTGTAATGGATGCCCGCGTCGTCCTCCCAGACGACGTGGAGGGTATTCGCCAGCACTGCGATCGCGGGGTGGCGCTGATCCCCGGCGTTGTCGATCGGGTTGAGGCGTCGGTTCGTCGACCAGGTCTGGCCACCGTCACCCGAGCGGGAGAAGTAGATGTCGAGGTCTCCGTTGCGCCCGTCGGCCCAGACGGCCAGGATGTATTCCAGGTCGCGACCTCCCTCGGCCGGGACGTAGACGAAGGCTGCGTCCACCTGAGACTGAAGGCCGGCCGCGACAGCGTTGACGCGCACGTCCGGTGAGAAGGTGGACAGCTGGATCGATCCCGGTCCTCCGAACAGATCGATGCCGCTCCCCCTTCCCGGGTAGAAATCCTCCCAGTTGTCCTGTCGCCAGGTGACCGTATCGGCAACCCGGAGGAGTCCATCCTGCGCATGCAGGTTCGTCGCCTCTTCCAGGCCCGACGTGTCCTGAAAGTCATCGCGGAAGTGGACATTTTCCCCCGCCGGGACGGCCGGGCGAAGTGGCCCGGTGGCCCGGGCGGCCGGCACGAGCGCCGCCGGAAGCAGTAGAGCTACGATGAGCCTGGT
>JBMFPK010000260.1:0-3815 GCA_049969155.1 Chloroflexia bacterium
CGGCAGACCGCCGCATCGTTCACCGGTGCCTGGAGCTGCTGGGGATCGCCGACATCGCTGACCGCCCGATCGGCGAGCTCTCCGGAGGACAGCAGCAGCGCGTCTTTCTCGCGCGCGCCCTGGCCCAGGAACCGCACGTGCTCTTGATGGACGAGCCGTTCACCGGGGTCGACCTCGCGACCCAGGAGGCGATGCTTGCCCTCCTGAAGAGCCTGAAGGCGGAAGGGGTGACGGTGCTCGTCTCCACGCACGACCTCAACCTGGCTGCGACGCACTTTGACCAGGTGCTCCTGCTGAATCGGCGTTTGATCGCCTACGGCAAGCCGGCTGAGGTCCTGACACCCCAGCATATCGCCGAACTGTTCCGCGGCCAGGTGCTGATCCTGGAAGGCGTTGTGGCGGTCGACCAGTGTTGCCCTCCGGGGAAGCCACCGCGGAGGACGGGACGATGATCGCTTGGATTCTGGAGCCACTTCGGTATGGGTTCATGCAACGGGGGCTGATCGCCTCATTGCTGGTGGGAGTGTTGTGCGCTGTCGTCGGCTGCTACGTGGTCCTGCGGTCGATGGCCTTCCTAGGAGACGCGCTGGCCCACGCGATCCTACCGGGCATCGCGGTCGCCTACCTCCTGAAGGTGGACCTGCTGGTCGGCGCGACGATCGCGGCGCTGCTCGTGGCCGTGGGGATCGCGGCGATCTCACAGCGAGGGGTCATCCGGGAGGACACGGCAATCGGGATCCTCTTTGCGGCGGCGCTCTCGCTCGGAGTGGCCCTGATCAGCCGGATGAAGAGCTACGCGGTGGACCTCACCCACATCCTGTTCGGCCACGTGCTGGGCGTGGGCGTGCGGGACCTGTGGCTGATCGGCCTTCTGGGTGCTGCCGTGTTGCTGATGATCCTGCTCCTCTTCAAGGAATTCCTGGTCGTTTCTTTCGATCCGGTGCTCGCGGCTACCCTGCGTCTTCCCGCTGGACGGCTTCGGCTGCTGCTCCTGGTGCTGCTTGCGCTGACCATCGTCGTCTCGCTGCAGACGGTCGGTGTGGGGCTTGTGGCGGCGATGCTGGTGACCCCTGCAGCTACGGCGCATCTCCTCACGCACCGCCTGGCCCGGATGATGGGCCTGGCGGCGGGGTTGGGGGCCTTTTCTGCCGTGGCCGGCCTCTACCTGAGCTACTACGGCGACATCCCCTCGGGCCCGGCCGTCGTGCTGGTGGCGACCGCGCTCTTTCTACTGGCGTTTGCCTTTGCTCCGAAACACGGCTTCGTCTGGGTGCGATTGCACCAGTGGGGACGGATAGGTCGCGGGCAGCGTGAGTCCGCGGGGCCCTGCGACCGTTCGGATGCCGCCCGCTGAAGGAGGCAGCTGTGCGTGTTGCGGTGACCGGAGCGAAAGGCCAGCTCGGTGCCGCCCTTCTCGAGGCCCTTTCCGGGCATGAGGTCCTCGGCCTCGATCTGCCCGAGTTCGACATCGAGCAGGCCGAGGCGGTGCGAAAGGTGCTCTCCGACTTCCGGCCCGAAGCGGTTGTCCACGCGGCAGCCTATACGGATGTGGACGGGTGTGCCCGCGATCCGGAGCGGGCTTTGCGCGTGAACGGCCTGGGGACGCAGAACATCGCCCTGGCGGCTCAGGCGTGCGGTGCGGCGCTCCTCTACGTGAGCACAAACGAGGTCTTTGCCGGCGATCGGGACGAACCTTACCTGGAGTACGATGTGCCGCGGCCGATCAACCCGTACGGTTACTCCAAGTGGGTCGGCGAACGCTACGTGGAGCAGCTGTGTCGCCGCTTTTACATCGTGCGCATTTCTTGGCTTTTCGGCGGGCCGCGAAGCTTTGTCGCCAAGATCCTGACCCTGAGCGAGCAGCAGCCGGAGCTTGCGGTGGTGGCCGACGAGTTCGGCTGTCCCACCTACGCCCGCGACGTGGCGGTCGCGATCGTAAGGCTGCTGGAGAGCGGACGCTTCGGCATCTACCACCTGGTCAACGAAGGGCTCTGTTCGCGTTTCGAATTCGCGCGGGAGATCCTCCGGCTGGCCGGAAAGGACGATTACCCGCTTCGCGCGATCCGGCTGAGCGAGTACCGGCGCGATTCGACCCCGCCTCCGCGCGCGGTGCTTCGGAATTTCGCCGCTGCAACGGCCCTGGGCATCCGCTTGCGCCCCTGGAAGGACGCCCTGGCGGCCCATCTTCGCGGGGAGTGAGGCGTTGGACAGCGCACACTGGCGCCATTTCGATTATGCCCTGTTGGGAAGCGCGCTGGTCCTGTCCGGCTTTGGGGTGGCGATGATCGCCAGCGCGACCCGGGGAACGTCGCTCGGAGGCCTCTCCTGGTCCTCACTGCCCGTGCGGCAGGCGATCTACCTGGGTGTGGGGCTGGTGGCAATGGGGGTCGTGAGCCTGGTGGACTATCGTCACATCGAGGCGCTGCGCTGGCCCCTCTACCTGGCGAATCTGGTGTTGCTGGGGCTCGTGCTGGCGGTTGGCAAGCGGGCATACGGGGCCGTGCGTTGGATCGACCTGGGAGTCATCGATCTGCAGCCGTCGGAGCTAGCCAAACCGCTGCTGGTCGTCAGCCTGGCAGGATTCCTCGCGCGACGGGAAGATCGGCGGGAGGCACTTTCGACCTTTCTACTTTCCCTCCTCTTCGTCCTTCCGCCCATAGGGTTGGTTTTTGTGCAGCCGGACCTGAGCACCGCCATCGTGCTGCTGGTGATCTGGCTGGGGATGGTCTGGGCGGCAGGCACACGGCCGTCGTACCTGATCGCCCTGCTTTTCCTTTCGGTGCCTCTAGCGGTGGTGGCCTGGCATTACCTGCTTGCCGACTATCAGAAGGCGCGTCTGCTCCTGTTTCTGGACCCGTACCAGGACCTGTGGGGCGGTGGCTACAACATCATCCAGGCTTGGACTGCGATCGGCTCGGGCGGATGGCTGGGTAAAGGGTACGGCCAGGGAACGCAAAGCCAGCTGCATTTCCTTCCCGTACGGCACAGCGACTTTATCTTCGCTGTGATCTGTGAGGAGTTCGGATTCCTGGGCGCTATGGCGCTTCTTGTCATGCTCTTCCTTTTCCTCTGGCAGATCCTGCAGGTCGCTGCGCGTGCGGTGGACACCTCGGGCCGGTTGATGGCTACCGGCATCGCCGTTGGGCTCGGCTTTCAGACCCTGGTGAACTTGGGGATGAACCTGGGGGTCATGCCGGTTACTGGTCTTCCGCTTCCCCTGATCAGTTACGGTGGGAGTTGCCTGCTTTCGACCTTCCTTGCCCTTGGGATTGTGGAGAGCGTGAGTATGCATCGGAGGCGTTCTCCATTCGAACCCTGGGCGTGACGAGAGTGCGCCCGCCTCGTGGTCGCGCGGCGCCGCATCCGTCGGCTCCAGAGTAAAGGGCTTTCCAGCTCGCCGGCTTTCCCGAGAGCCGCCGAACAACGGTCAAGTTTTCCCCCGGTTTGTCTTTTTTGTCACCTTATGCTATCATAACCGCCGGTCTGAATCGGGCTGCCCAAGGGGGCGCAGTCGACATCTCGAGGAGGAGGCTGCGATGTTTCGGATCCTTGCGAAAGAGGATCTCACCCCTGTGACCCGCCAGTTCATCGTCCTGGCTCCGGAGATCGCCCGCAAGGCTCAGGCCGGCCAGTTTGTCATCGTCCGCCTGGAGCCGCAAGGCGAGCGGATTCCTTTGACGATCGCCGACTTTGATCGGGAGCAGGGAACGATCACCCTGGTGGTGCAGGAGGTGGGTGCCTCGACGAAACAGATGGGGACCTTGCGGGCCGGCGACGCAATCCTGGACCTGGCCGGGCCGCTGGGGCGCCCTTCG
>JBMFPK010000261.1:0-3802 GCA_049969155.1 Chloroflexia bacterium
GTCATCAACGCCGCCTGTGCGGTACGTGGTCGCCTCAAGGTCCAGCCGCAAAATATCCCCGGACCACATAGCCCGTGAAAGGAAAAGGACAACCTCCTGCCAGTACGGCCCCACCGGAAACGATGCTACCAGACGCCCTTGCGTGCGGACGCTCAAGCGCGTCCGCCCATCCACCGCCCCCTTCATCCGCATCCGGACCAACACGCTTCCTCCGGGGAGACCCCTCACCACGACTGCCGCCCGTTCTTCGGTCCACCGAAAGGAGATGCCGGCCTCCATTTCTCCAGCATACACCCCTTGCAAGAAGGCCTCATCGAGGGGTCGCCCGACACGATGGTCGAAAAACCGGCCGATCAGATGGGTGAACGGCTGCACACGCGGTTCTCCCAATCCTCCGCCCACATCCAGCAGAAGCTGCGCCGGCCGGCAGAGCAGCAGCCAGGACACTAACAAGAAAGGGACCAGCAGACACCACAGCCGCCAGTCCCCAAGATTCCGAACGGCTCCCCGAACTTCCTCGCGCAGAACCTCCATCATGCCCTACGCCCTATAACCGTACACTTGAGCCTGAAGGTCCACCAGCACTGCTTTTTGCGAGAAGGGGACATGGACCCCACCCGCGCCCTGTCCCCGCGGGCTATGCTCCGGCGATCTCCCGAGGCAGCGGTCCGGGGGGACGTTTCCAGATCCACCGGCGACCGACCAGGAAACCCACACTGATGAGCAGGATCACCACGCTCACGACCTGCGCGGCCGGGAACGGTCCGAGGTACTCGCTGTCCACACGCAGGAACTCGTTCGCAAACCGGCCAATGGAGTACAGGATACCGTAGACCCAAAAGACCTCGCCCCGCACCAGGCGCTCGCCGAACCGCCGCGCGAGCCAAAGTAGGAACAGACAGAGCATAAAGTTCCACAGGCTTTCGTAGAGAAACGTCGGATGAAACCGGGTCTCCAGAGGGTACAGGTCCAAGTTCGTGTAGCAGCCCAATCCCGGGCCGCACTGGGGAGAACCCAGCGCGAGCTTGCTATATTCTGGTAGGATGTACCGCACACCGTTGACCCGGTGCACCGCGTCGATCCGGAACTCCGCTCCGATGCGCAACCCCCAGGGCAACTGGGTCCTCCACCCGTATGCTTCCTGGTTGAAAAAGTTGCCCCATCGCCCCACTGCCTGCCCCATCACGAATCCGGGTCCGCCCACGTCCAGCCAGGTGAAAAAGTCGATCCTTCGTCTACGGGTGTACAGCAAGAGCGTCAGGATCGCGCCAATCAGCGCACCGTGCAGGGTCAATCCCCGCAGGCCGATGAACTTTCCCCCTTCGACGCCGATGATGGCCAGAGGGTTGGCTACGTAGTACGACCACCGCCCAACGATGAACCACAGCCGCGCAAACACGACCCCGAGGATCAGACCCCAGAAGAGAATGTTCCAGACGTGCTCCTCGTTCAGCCCACGGCGACGCGCCTCCGCTTGCCCCACCAGGGCTCCGGCAAAGGCGCCGGTCATCAGCATCACGCCGTACAACCGCACCGACAACGCACCGATCTGGAACAACTCGGGGTGCCCTTCCCCGCGCCACGTAGGGATCCCTCGCACGACCATCAGGATCGCCAATGCCAGGAAGTAGAGGGCGGGAAAGACGAAACCCGGCGTGATCCGGAGCGGTCTTCTGGCCAACACTTTCTCCTCCTTGTGGTCCCTCAAAGAAGAAGGTCGGGGTGGCCCGATTTGAACGGGCGGCCCCCTGGTCCCAAACCAGGTGCGCTACCGCTGCGCCACACCCCGATCGCGCCTTTTCCAGCTGCATTCTAACAAAGCCCTAGGCCCTTGTCAAACACCGTTGACCATCCCCTCCCGCTGTGGTATACTCAAGATAGTAAAGGGTTACAAAGCCGTAGAGGAGCCGGCCCGCGTGAGCGAAGAGCGACATGTTTTCATCGCCATCGAAGGCGTCATCGGGGTGGGCAAGACGACGCTCGCAAGGCTGCTGCAGCCTCATTTCCAGGCCGAGCTCCTTCTGGAGGTCGTAGAGGAAAACCCGTTCCTGCCCCGCTTCTACGAAGATCGCTCACGCTATGCCTTCCAGACGCAGATCTTTTTCCTCCTCTCCCGCTACCGCCAGCAACGCGTCGTGGTCCCGGAAGCGCTGCGGCGTGCCAACCTCCTGAGCGATTACTTGCTGGAAAAAGACCGCATCTTCGCGCGCATCAACCTGACAGGCGACGAGTGGGAAATGTACGAGCGTCTCTACGAGATCTTGGCGGACCGAACCATCCGCCCGGACCTCGTGATCTACCTGCGCGCCCGCCTGGATATCCTCATGGGCCGCATCGCGCAGCGAGATCGCGCTTTCGAGCGCCATGTCGAGGAGTCGTATATCGAGCAGCTCCGCCAGGCTTACGAGGCGTTTTTCGAGAACTACGACCGCGCTCCCCTGCTCGCGATCGATACGAACGACCTCGATTATGTCCACAATCCGGAACACCTTCGCGTGGTCGTCGGCGCGGTCAAGACGATGTTGCGGGAAGGCTACCAGCGCGTGGTCATGTGACCCCGCGCGCACGATTCCTGGGAATGGGATAGACACGGAGGCATGCCATGGCGGATCGACGTTGTGCGACCTGCGTTCACTTCCGTGCAGGCCACCGCCAGGGCTGGGGAATGTGCACGCACCCTGCCGTACGCCAGGTCTGGCCGAACCAACTCATCAAACGGAAAGCCCACGCCTGTCTCAGCCTGGGCAAGGATTACTGGGAAGCCGCCAACGAACAGCTGCACCTCATGCTGGGCAAGATCCTGCTCGACATGCACAAGATCACCCGCACACAACTGGAAACCGGTCTGGCTGTCCAGAAGGCGGAGGGTTTTCGCCGGCGCATCGGGGAAATCTGGGTGGCCCTGGGGTATGCCACCCCAGAGGATGTCGAAGAAGCCCTGCGACGCCAGGGAGAAACCCGCTTCGGGCAACGCGCAAGCGCCTAGCCGGACTCCCCTATCCCGACGATCTCTGCAAGGAAGCGCCACACTTCCTCGAAAACGCGCTCCCGCTCCAGATCCACCAGGATGTTGTGGCCACTCCGCTCCAGCCAAACCAGACGCTTCTTGTCTGCCGGTATTCTCTCGTATGCCCAGCGCGCACCCTCGGGCACGAGCGTGCCGTCCCGCGGGCTCTGAACGATCAGTACCGGACACCGGATTTGACCCAGGGAGCGACGCGTTTCCTGTACCAACCGCAGCACCTGACTCACGCTGGAGGCAGGGTACCGTGGATAGTGCCAGGTCAGGGAGCGCCCCGCGGGATCCGCCAGATCATCCTGCTTTGGGTCAGGCTCGATCCACATCTTGGAATGTCGCGCCAGATGGGCGAACCGAAACCGCCAGTCCCGGACGCGGATCGCCGGAGCCAGCGCCATCGCTCCGGCAACGGGAGCGCGTGCGGCCAGGTAGAGCGTTAGGAGCCCGCCCAGCGAAAGGCCGGCCACAAACCAGCTCCTGCACCGGTTCCTCAGCTCCGCCAGCGCGGTCTCGGCACACCGCACCCAGTCCTCCCAAGAGACGCCCAAGAGCGCCTCCGGCACTGTTCCCATCCCTGGAAGGAGCGGGGCATGGACGGTGACGCCCCGCTCCGCCAGAAACATCCCCAAACCGCGCATCTCGGCAGGCGAACCAGGGAACCCGTGAAGGAGGAGACAACCGACCTCCCCCCGCTCGAGGAAGAACGGGGTGGGGTCCCCGCGTTCCTGCGCAGCCATGGGCGCCTACCTCTCGTCTCGAAGCCCTACTCGGCCGGCTTCTCGG
>JBMFPK010000262.1:0-3794 GCA_049969155.1 Chloroflexia bacterium
GAGCGACCGCCACGGTTCTCCCGCCGACGATCACCGCTGGGGAGGAAGAGGAGGAAGAAGAGCCCCTGGAGGAATTCTAGCGGCCGAAAGCGACGGCCGGCGTGCAAACGACTCGCCGTTCCCGGGGGCTTTGGGTTCAAAGCATGGCGGTCATCGGCGGGCGGCTGCGCTCGGAGGGGGATAGCCGCTGGGCGTGGAGGCTGGCCATGGAGTTTCGGCTGAGCGAGGAACAGCTATTCCTGCGGCAGATGGTGCGCGAGTTTGTCGAGCGCGAACTGAAGCCCCGGGCGCACCAGACGGACCAGGAGGAGCGGATCGCCCCAGAGGTCGTGCAGCAGATGGCCTCGCTGGGGCTGATGGGCATCACGATCCCCGAAGCCTACGGGGGCGCGCCGTTGGACCACCTGGGCGTCGTGCTGGTGCTGGAGGAAATCGCGTGCGGATGTGGATCCACGGCCCTTGCCCTCGAGGCGCACGCCTGCCTCGGTGCGTTTCCCATCGTCCGTTGGGGGACGCCGGAGCAGAAAGGGCGCTTCCTGCCGCGTATGGCTGCCGGGAAATCGTTCGGCTGTTTGGCCCTGACGGAGGCGGAGGCCGGCTCCGACCTTTCGGCGATCCGAACGACGGCGGTGGAAGACGGCGACGAATGGGTGATCGAGGGCACGAAGGCCTGGATCACGAACGCCAGCCTGGCGGAGGTCATCGTGGTGTTGCTGCGCACCGATCCTGGCGCCGGCTCGCGTTCCTTTTCGCTGATGCTAGTGGAAACGGATCGGCCCGGCCTGACGATCGGGCCTAAGGAAAAGAAGATGGGGCTGCGCGGCTCTCCTGCGCATCCGCTGACCTTCGACGGCGTGCGGGTGCCACGGGAGAACCTCCTGGGCGAACGGGGCCGGGGCCTTCACCAGACGCTGGCGGTGCTGGATAGCGGGCGCGTGGGGATCAGTGCGGTAGCCGTGGGGCTGGCGCAGGCCGCCTATGAGGAAGCAAAGCGCTACGCCTTGCAGCGCGTCGCGTTCGGCCGGCCGATCGCGGAACACCAGGCGATCCAGTTCATGCTCGCCGATATGGCGACGGAGATCCAGGCCGGCCGCCTGATGACGCATTATGCGGCCTGGCTGGCCGACCAGGGCGAAACCTTCACCGTAGCGGCCTCCATGGCCAAACTCTACACGAGCGAGATGGCCGAACGGGTCGCCTACCGCGCGGTCCAGATCCACGGGGGATACGGATACAGCCAGGAGTACGCGGTCGAGCGCATCTACCGGGATGTCCGTCTGATGACCATCGGCGAGGGCACGAGCGAGGTGCAGCGGATGGTCATCGGCCGGCACGTCGCTCGAGCGGGAACGTAGAGGGCATCCTGAGGGGAGAACCAGCTCCCCGGAGGGGAACGTTGGGCCATCTGGTCACCGGCCTGTGTCAGCAGAAACGCAATCCGCGGCGCGTCAACCTCTACCTCGATGGAGCGTTTGCTCTCTCCCTGAGCCTGGAGGTCGTCCAGGACTTTGGATTGAGGCGCGGCCTGGAGCTGACCGATGCGGATGTGGAAGCGCTTCGTCGGGCCGAGGAGAAGCAGCAGGCGTTACGGGACGCCGTGCGTTTCCTTTCCTACCGGCCACGGAGCGAGGCGGAGGTGGAGCAGTACCTGAGGCGGCGCGGACAGGACGAGGAGACGGTACAATCCGTGCTTTCCCGGCTCATCGAGGCCGGCCTGGTGGACGATCGGGCATTTGCCCGCGCCTGGGTGGAGGCCCGCCAGGCGACCGGGCCTCGTGGGCAAAGGGCTCTGCGCGCGGAACTGTTGTGCAAAGGGGTCCCGCGGACGGTGGTCGACGAGGTGCTGGTGGAGGCGCTCGCGGACCTGGACGAAGCCGAGCAGGCGCTGCGGGTCGCGCGCACGCGCGCGGCCTTCCTCGCGGGCCTGGACCGAGCCGCTTTTGTGCGGCGCCTGCGGGCTTACCTCTTGCGCCGGGGCTTTTCCCCCGAGGCGGCAGATACCGCCGTCCGGAGGGTCTGGTCGGAGAAAAGCGCGGCATCTCTCGAGACCGAGGCAGTCTAGCGGTGCCGGGAATGGCAACCTTCCGGCCTGTGGATGGCGATCCGATCGTGAGGCGGCCGGGGTTTCCCGATGTAGGTTGCGGTTTGGGAGCAGGTGGGGTAGAATGGCCCCGGTCAGCGATGCGGAGTGATGCCAATGATCGAGATCCAGTGGTTGGGGCACGCCTGCTTTCGGATCCGTCTCCGGGAAGGAATCTTGGTGACCGATCCGTACGGTCCCCAGGTGGGTCTGAACTTGGGCCGCCCCACGGCGCATATTGTGACGGTTTCCCACGATGAGCCGGACCACAACTACGTTGCCGGGGTGCGCGGCCTTCGGAGCGAACCGTTCGTGATCTCCGGTCCCGGCGAGTATGAGGTGGGTGCCATCTTCGTGCTCGGCATCCGTACGTATCGGGATGCCCACCGCGGGCGCTACCGGGGCAAGAACACGGTCTACCTGATCGAGTCTTCCGAAGGGACCATCTGTCATCTCGGGGATTTGGGGCATCCACTGGGGGACGAAGATCTGGCCGAGATCGGGAACGTGGGGGTGCTGATGGTGCCTGTGGGGGGGAAACACTCGCTGAACGCGGTGCAGGCAGCGGAAGTCGTCGGGCAGATCGAGCCGCGCATCGTGATCCCCATGCACTACCACACCCCGGGCAATCGGCTACGGCTGGACGGCGTCGAGCCGTTCTTCCAGGCGATGGGCGTCAAGCCAGTCGAGCCCGTCGAGGCGCTGCGCATCGGTGGGGGGGAGATGCCCGGTGCGGACGAGGAGACTCGGCTGGTCGTGCTGAAGCCAGGAGGGTAGTCGGTGCGCAAGTACATCTTTTGCACGGGTGGGGTGGTCTCCTCGGTTGGGAAGGGGATAACCGTCGCCTCGATCGGCCTGCTGCTTCGCAGCCGGGGGATCCGCGTGGCCGTGCAAAAGTTGGATCCGTACCTGAACGTCGACCCAGGCACCATGAGTCCCTACCAGCACGGCGAGGTCTATGTGACCGAAGACGGCGCTGAGACGGACCTCGATCTCGGCCACTACGAGCGGTTCATCGACGTGAACCTGACTCGCGCCAGCAACGTTACCACGGGCCAGGTGTACGCGGCGATCATCCAGCAGGAGCGGCGCGGCGATTTCCTCGGGGGGACGATCCAGGTCATCCCGCACATCACGAACGAGATCAAGTCGCGCATCGCAGCGGTAGGGCGAGAGATGGACGCCGACGTCGTGATCGTCGAGGTTGGAGGGACAGTCGGCGACATCGAGGGGTTGCCCTTCCTGGAAGCGATCCGCCAGATGCGGAAGGATGCCGGGCGGGACAACGTCCTTTACGTGCACCTCACGCTCCTGCCTTACATCGCCGCGACCGACGAGCTCAAGACCAAGCCGACGCAGCACAGCGTGATGGAGCTGCGGCGCGTGGGCATCCAGCCCGACGCCATTGTGTGTCGCTCCGACTACCCGATCTCCGAAAGCATCCGGGAAAAAATCGCCCTCTTTTGCGACGTGGACTCGGAAGCGGTGGTGCCGCTGGTGACCGTGCCGAGTATCTACCAGGTGCCTTTGCTCCTGGAGGAGTTCGGCTTTGGGCGGTTCATCGTCCACCGGCTGGGCCTTCCGGACCGGGAGCCGGACCTCGCCGCCTGGAAGAGCCTGGTGGACAAGATCGCGCGGCCGAAACCGGAGGTGGAGATCGCCCTCGTGGGCAAGTATGTCGCCCTCCGGGACGCCTACATCAGCGTGCGTGAAG
>JBMFPK010000263.1:0-3791 GCA_049969155.1 Chloroflexia bacterium
ACGGTTTTCCCCCTTCCCTCCCGTTCCGCGGGAGGGAAGGGGGAATCTCTGAAAGGAGGTCCCGTTGCACACGATCGTCTGCATCAAACAGGTGCCGGACACAGAGGCGCCGGTCAAAGTGGATACCGCGCGCGGGGAGCTCCTCTTAGCTGGTATGCCCACGATGGTGAACGTCTTTGACGAGTACGCCATCGAGGAAGCGCTGCTGGCGCGGGAAAAGTTCGGTGGCAAGGTGACGGCGCTCTCCATGGGCCCCGCGGAGGCCACCGAAGCGCTCAAGAAGGCGCTCGCTATGGGAGTCGACGAGGCAATCCTTCTTTCGGATCCCCAGTTCGAGGGCGCCGATGCCTGGGCTACGGCCTACACCCTCGCCCAGGCGATCCGCAAGATCGGCGATTTCGACCTGGTGCTCTTCGGCAAACAGTCCACCGACGGCACGACCGGGGTGGTGGCACCGGCCGTCGCGCGCTTTCTGGGAATTCCGGCGCTGACCTTCGTGTTCAAGGTGCGTTCCCTCGACCCTGCCAGCCACAAGATCGTCGTGGAGCGGCTGCTCGAAGGCCGGCGCGAGGTCGTCGAGAGCTCCTTACCAGCCGCGGTGAGCGTGGTCAAGGACATCAACCAGCCACGCTATCCCACCCTGCTCGGGATCCGCAAGGCGTCCAAGATGCCCGTGCCGGTGTGGACGGCGGCCGATCTGGTCGCCGCCGGTGCCAACCCTGCAGGGTTCGGCCTGCAGGGTTCCCCGAGCCGGGTGCTGCGCGTCGAGTATCCCCCGGCGCGCGCCGGCAAGGTGGAGATCATCGGCGGCGCAACCCCCGAGGAGCAGGCAGCTGCCCTGGCTGACCGGCTGCTGGGTCTCAAGATCCTCTGAGAGGAGGCTCCCTATGGTCCTTCAACCGCACGATCCGACAAACTGGCGCGGCGTCTGGGTCTGGGTCGAGCAAGAAGGCGGCGTCGCCCATACCGTCTCGTGGGAACTGCTCGGGCAGGGCCGGCAGTTGGCCGATGCCCTGGGCGTGCCCCTCTCGGCGGTGATCACCGGCAGCGGGGTGCAGGCGCTCACCGGGGACGCGGTGTCACGCGGCGCCGACACCGTCTACCTTGCGGATCACCCGACCTTTGCCTCGTTTCGCGCAGAAGCAGTCGCAGCGCTGCTCGTGGCCCTGATCCGCGAACACCGGCCGGAGATCCTCCTCCTGGGCGCGACCACCCGCGGACGCGACCTTGCGGCCATGGTTGCCGCCGACTTGGAGACCGGTGTCGCGGCCGACTGCACAGCGCTGGAACTGGATGTGGAACAGCGCGTACTCCGGGCCACCCGCCCGGCAATGGGCGGCAATGTCCTCGCTACCGTGGCCATCCCCACGCAGCGCCCGCAGGTCGTGACTGTCCGGCCCCGTGTCTTCGAGGCCGCAACCCCCGACCCTTCGCGCAGCGGCGAGGTCGTTGCCGTAGACCCAGCGCTTCCCGAGGAGGCTATCCCGACCCGCGTACTCGAGGTGCTGCGGGAGGAGGGCGAGGTAAACCTGACGGAGGCGAAGGTGATCGTGGCCGGCGGGCGCGGCGTGGGGAGCGCGGAAGGATTTCGCCCGCTCCAGGAGCTGGCCGACCTGCTCGGCGGCGCGGTGGGGGCTTCCCGCTCGGCCGTGGACCAGGGCTGGATCTCGTACCCCCATCAGGTGGGGCAGACCGGCGTCACCGTGCGGCCAGATCTGTACATCGCTTGTGGCATCTCCGGGGCCATCCAGCACGCCGCAGGCATGCGCGGTTCCCGGTATATCGTAGCGATCAATAAGGATCCGGATGCCCCGATCTTCCAGTTCGCCGACTATGGGATCGTGGGCGACCTGAAGGTCATCGTCCCGGCGCTGACCAAGGCACTGAAGGAGAGGCTGGGCAAATAGGGGTTTCAAGGAGGAATCCCCTGATGGAACCGGTACGCGAATCGTTCTGGAACATGCCCCAGCCCTGGACGCAGATCCTGCTCTACATCGGCCTGGCTGTGGCCCTCGCCTTCTTCGGATACGGCCTGTATCGCCGCGTCACCCTCTGGAAACAGGGACAACCTCCGCTCCGATGCGACCGCTTCGGGCGGCGGCTGTGGAACCTGATTGTTTACGCCCTGGGGCAGGTCAAGGTCGCCAACGAGGTCTACCCGGGGCTGATGCACCTGACGCTGTTCTTCGGCTTCCTGGTGCTTTTCCTGGGGACGGCCCTGATCTTCTTCAACGACGACATCGTGGGGCCCCTCTTTCGCCTGCACTATATGCGGGGGCCTTTCTACCTGGCGACGGAGACCGTCCTCGACCTGATGGGCCTCTTTTTCCTGTTCGGGGTGGTGCTGGCGATGGTCCGCCGATACATCGTCCGGCCGGCTCGCCTGGAGAACCGTCCGGACGATCTGCTGGTGCTCCTGCTGCTCCTCTTCCTGGGCATCGGAGGCTACGTGCTGGAGGGACTGAGGCTGGCCGTGCAGCAGCCTGCATGGGGGAGTTCCTCCTTCGTGGGTTACGCAGTGGCCGGCCTCTTTTCCGCGCTGGGAGCAAGCGGCGGCGGCGCGTTGCTTGCACACCGCATCCTGTGGTGGGTGCACGCCCTCATGGCACTTGGCTTCATCGGGCTGGTGCCCTATACCCGCCTGTTCCACCTCATCACCAACCCGTTGAACGCCTTCTTCGCGCCGTTGGAGACCGAGGCAGCCCTTCCCCCCATCTGGGATCTGGAACAATGTGAGGTGCTTGGGGCTGCGGAGCTCGCCCACCTGCCCCAGAAGCGGCTGCTCGACTATGAGTCGTGCACGCGTTGCGGCCGCTGTCAAGACGTCTGCCCCGCCTATCTCGCCGGCCAGCCGCTTTCGCCACGACAGGTGATCCTGGACCTGGACGCTTTCATGCTCCAGCGCGGGCAGGCACCGCTCGTGGGGGCCCGGGGGAAGCCGTTTGAACAGGAGGACCTGGAGCTTGCCGGGGGCGTGATCCCCGAGGAAAGCCTCTGGTCCTGCACCACCTGTATGGCCTGTATGGAACGGTGCCCTGTGCTGATCGACCACATCGGCACGATCGTGGAGCTGCGGCGGTATCTTTCGCTCTGTACCGGGCAGATCCCCGGGTCGCTCCGCACGGCACTGGACAAGACGCAGCGCGCCGGAAACCCTTACGGACAGCGGGGCGGCCGGATGCAGTGGGCGGAAGGGCTGGGCGTGCCGACCATGGCGGAAGTGGGCGAAGCCGAGGTGCTGCTGTGGGTCGGCTGTGCGGGCGCCTACGACCCCCGGAACCAGCGGGTGGTGCGCACGCTGGCCACCTTGCTCCAGAAAGCCGGGGTATCCTTCGCCGTTCTGGGGGATGAGGAACAGTGCTGCGGCGACTGGGCGCGGCGCGCGGGCGAGGAGTATCTCTTCCAGACGCTGGCCCAGGCGAACATCGAAACCCTGAAGTCGTACCGCTTCCGGAAGATCGTGACCGCCTGCCCTCACGGGTACAACACGCTGAAGAACGAATACCCACAGTTCGGCGGCACCTTCCCCGTCGAACACCACAGCGTCTACCTGCTTCGCCTGGTGGAGGAAGGACGCCTGCAGCCGGGCCAGGCCTGGCAGAAGGGCGTCACCGCTTACCACGATCCCTGTTACCTGGCCCGATACAACGGCATCGTCGACGAGCCCCGGAGGCTGCTGAGGCGCGTTCCCGGCCTGGCGATGGCGGAGCCGGCTCACCGTGGCCGGAAGGCGTTGTGCAGCGGCGGCGGGGGGGGCAAGATGTGGATGGAGGATGAGTCGGACAAGCGGG
>JBMFPK010000264.1:0-3790 GCA_049969155.1 Chloroflexia bacterium
GGGGACAAAAGGTCGTGGTGGCGCAGGTGGGCGCCCGGCTGCGCGACGGATACAGCGAGGAGCCGCGTATGGTCACGCTGAAGGCCAGCCGCATCCGCGGGGTGCTCTCGGAGGGGATGATCTGCTCGGAAAAGGAGCTGGGCCTCTCCGAAGACCACACGGGGGTGGTCCTTCTTCCCGACGATGCTCCGGTCGGCATCCCGCTCGCCGACTATCTCGGGGATATCGTGCTGGACATCGATCTCACACCGAACCTGGGACGGTGCCTTTCGATGATCGGCGTCGCCCGGGAGGTGGCGGCGCTGTTGGGAAAGCCGCTCCGCGTGCCCACGCCTTCCCCTCAGGAGGCGGGGGCACCGATCGCCGGACAGGTGACGGTCGAGATCCTCGACCCGGACCTGTGCCCGCGCTATTCCGCAGCCATCGTGCGCGACGTCCGCATGGGGCCGTCGCCCCTCTGGATGCAGCAACGCCTGTTGCTTGCCGGAATGCGGCCGATCAACGTGGTCGTGGACGTGACGAACTATGTGATGCTGGAGTGGGGTCAGCCGCTCCACGCCTTCGACTACGAGCGCCTCCGTCCCAAGCCCGGCACTGGCGGCCCCCCGGCGATCGTCGTCCGTCGCGGCCGGCCGGGTGAACGGATGACCACCCTGGACGGCATCGAGCGCACCCTGGGTCCCGAACGCCTGCTCATCTGCGACGGGGAAGGCCCTGTGGCACTCGCCGGGGTGATGGGCGGATTGGAGAGCGAGGTGACCGACGCCACCCGCCACGTCCTCCTGGAATCGGCCCACTTTGACCCGATCTGCATCCGTCGCACCGCCAAGGCGCTGCACCTGGACAGCGAGGCGTCGTTCCGCTTCGAACGGGGTGTGGACCCGGAAGGAACCATCTGGGCCTTGCGGCGCGCCTGCGAGCTGCTGGAGGAACTCGCGGGCGGGGTCACGGCGCAAGGTGTCGTCGACGTGTACCCGCGTCCCTGGCAGCCGCGCACCCTGTTCCTTCCGGCGCGCGAAGTCGAGCGGATCCTGGGCATCGAGATGACGGCGGAGGAGGTGGCCGGCCTCCTGCGCCCGCTCGGGTTCGGCTGTAGCGTGGAAGGAGGGGCGGTTCGCGTGGACGTTCCCTCCTTCCGGCTGGACGTCTCGATCCCTGCCGACCTGATCGAGGAGGTCGCCCGGATGTACGGCTACGACCGGATCCCGGCAACGCTGTTGCGCGATGTGCTTCCGCCCCAGCGGGGGAACCCGCTCCTGGAGCTGGAGGAACGGGTACGGGACATCCTGGCCGGGTGCGGGCTGGACGAGGTGATCACCTATTCCCTCACCAACCTGCGCAGCATCGCCCGGCTCACACCGGGAGAGCCGGAGGTGGATGGCTCCCGCTACCTCCGGCTGTCCAACCCGCTGACGCCGGAGCGGGAGTATCTGCGCCAGACGCTGATGAATTCCCTCCTGGAGGCGCTGGCGCTGAACCTGCGGCACACCGAGCGCGTGGCGATCTTTGAGATCGGGCGCGTGTACCTTCCCCGCGAAGGACAGGACACGCCGGAGGAGCCTCCGATGGTGGGGATGGTGCTCTGCGGCCCCCGGGAGCCGCAGAGCTGGCTCCGAAAGGAAGCCGGGGAGCTGGACTTTTTCGACCTGAAAGGCGCCGTGGAGACGCTTCTGGAGCGGCTGGGCGTGGAGGACGCACGCTTCGAACCTTCGGACCACCCGACCTTTCAGGCCGGCCGGCAGGCCTGGCTCATCCTGGGAGAGGAGCGGGCCGGCGTGTTCGGGGAGATCGATCCCCGGGTGCGCGAGCAGTTCGATCTTCCCGCGCGGCGGGTCGCCCTAGCCGAACTTCGCTTGCTCCCTCTGCTCGAGCACACGGTGCGGCGCCGCTTCAGGCCTCTTTCCCGCTTCCCAGCCATCCTTCAGGATATCGCCGTACTGGTGGACGAAGGGGTGCCGGCCGCACGCGTGGCCGAGGTCATCCGTCGCGCGGGCGGGGAATGGCTGCGCGAGGTTGCCCTCTTCGACGTCTATCGGGGAAGCCCCCTGCCCGAAGGGAAGGTGAGCCTGGCCTATCGGCTGACCTTCCAGGCGATGGAACGTGTGCTGCGCGAGGAAGAGGTCAACCGCATCCGGGAGAAGCGCATCGTGCCCGGGCTCGAGCGCGAGCTCGGGGCGACGATCCGTGCGGCTTCCACAGGGCCGGCCTCTTGAAACGGCACCTGCGCGGCCCGTAGCGTTTCCTTGCGCAGGCGTTAGAGGCCTGCAGGAGGGTCTGTTGCCGTACAAGGTGCTGATGGTCGCGCCGACCTCCTTTTTTTCCGACTATGGGTGCCACATCCGCATCCTGTCCGAGACCACGCACCTCCAGTACCTGGGGCACCGGGTGATCCTCTGCACCTACCACAACGGCGATGACCTGCCGGGGCTGGACATCCGTCGCAGCCTGGGGGTCCCTTGGCTTCAGCGCCCGGTGGTGGGGAGCAGCCGCCACAAGTACTACCTGGACGTCATGCTGGGGTTGCGGACGCTGGAAGTCGCGATCCGCGAGCGGCCGGATGTGATCCATGCGCACCTCCACGAGGGAGCGCTGATCGGTTCCTTGGTCGGCCGGCTCCTGGGGATCCCGGTGCTCTTTGATTTTCAGGGCAGCCTGACCTCCGAGATGATCGACCACCACTTCCTCAGCGCGGACAGCCGCTGGTATCGCTTTTTCCTCTACCTGGAGCGCTGGATCAACCGCCTGCCCCAGGCCGTGGTGACGAGCTCTTGGAACGCGGCGCGGGTGCTTCGGGAGACGTTCGGGTTCCCTCCGGAGCGGCTCTTCACCGTGCCCGACGGGGTCGACACCGAGCATCTGAAGCCGATGGACGACGTCCCCGGATGGCGGGAGAAGCGCGCCCGGCTCCGGGCCGGCCTGGGGATCCCTGCGGAGGCCAAGGTGGTCGTCTACTTGGGGTTGCTCGCGCCATACCAGGGGACGGACCTGCTGCTGGAGGCGGCGCGGCTGCTCCTCCAGGAGATGCCCGACCTCTATTTCCTGATCATGGGCTTTCCGGGGGTGGACCGCTACGCGGCGCAGGCGCGGGCTTTGGGGATCCTCGACCGCACCCTGTTTCCGGGGCGCATCCCGTACATCGAGCGACACCGTTTCCTGGCGCTAGGGGATGTGGCCGTGGCCCCGAAGATGTCCGCGACCGAGGGAAGCGGCAAGATCTGCGACTACATGGCCATGGGGCTCCCGGTCGTCGCCTTTGACACTCCGGTGAATCGCGAAATGCTCGGCGATCTCGGGGTCTACGCGGAGTACGGGAATGCGGCGAGCCTGGCGCAGCGCCTGGGCGAGCTCCTGCGGGACGAGGAGCGCGCACGCGCGCTGGGGAAGAGGCTTCGCGAGCGGGCGGTCGCCGACTTTTCGTGGGCTCGGGGAATTCACCGGATCGTCGAGCTGTACGGCCGGATCGGCGCGCGCGAATCTGTGCGGTTGCGCGAGGGGTAAGGAGTGATGTATAATAACATTGCTGCTGAGGGCTGTCCTTCTCGCCTGCAAGGACAGGAGGTCTGAACAGGATGCAGGTTCGATGGTGCGTCCGTAGGACACGGGCGCAGGACCGGAAAGGAGGTGGTGCGCAGGACGTGCCGTTTCCTTTCTCCAGGGAAAAAGACTCTGAGGAGGTCTGAAGATGCGCAAGGGAATCTTGAGCGTGCTTGCGGTCCTTCTGGTACTCGTTACCGTCCTGAGCGCCTGCGGTCCGGCTGCGACCCCGCAACCCACCCAGGCGCCGCAGCCC
>JBMFPK010000265.1:0-3696 GCA_049969155.1 Chloroflexia bacterium
CCAGAAGGTCTCCAGCAGCCCTGGGCCCGTCTCATCGGCCAGGGAGAGCACCGAAAGGTCGGCCAGCCGCAGCGAAAGCTCCGCTTCCACCGGCCTGCCCTCGCTGTCGGTCACGATCACCTGATAGGTGGCTGTCTGGCGGGGGCGGTAGTGCTCACCCCGCGCCATGTCCCGATCGGGGATCAGCGCGATCTTGAGCTTCTTCGTCTCCACCGAGACGGGCAGCTGGATCACCCCCATCCGGAAGGAGGCCACGCCGTCGGGCGCCTGTGCCGATCCCTGCACGAGGACCACGGAAACGAATATGTTCGGCACATGGGCTTCGGTGATGGGGATCCGGAGCACCTCGCTGTTGCCCTTCAGCTCTACGACCCGCGCCTCCTCGATGTGCCCGCGTTCCAGCGTCACCAGGGCCCGGACCGTCCCGCTGTAAGGGGACGGCACAAGGATCTCTGCTACATCCCCGACCTGGTATTCCTTCTTGTCCGCGATTAGCGTGATGCGGTTGTTGCTCTCCTGGCGCCAGGGCACGTACTCCTCACCGCCCCAGACCCAGAAATAGGTGCTGCTGCGGATCTCGTGCTCGTGCGAGTCGCGGCCGACGGCACGCACGCGGTAGGTGCCCGCCTTCTCAGGGGTAAAGGTTGCCGTCGCTTTGCCGTCTGCCCCTGTGGTCACCGTGGTCGAGAAGACGGGGACATCTTCGGAAGACCATTTCCAGAAGAAACCGCCGCTCTCGTCGCGTTGCCGCACGCTGTACCATCGATGCTCCATAAAGACGACCGTCAGGGAGACCCCGGGGACCGGGTTGCTTTCCCAGTCCGCCGTGAGGATATCCACCGTATGCGGTTTGCCCACCTGGGCCAGGTATCCGTGCGCGGCCAGGCCGATGTAAAACTCGCTCTGATGGACGATGGCAGAGGTGCGGTTACTGACTTGCTGGCCGCTGAGGTCCGTCACGCTCGCTTCGATGATGAATTCCTGGCTTCGGCCGATGGCCCCCAAATCGGCCGGCACCTGGAAGGTTACCCGCCCATCCGGGCCCGTCCGCGCGTCGCCCTGGGCGATCAGCCGCCCGTAGACCCCGTACTCCTGCGGCTCGTAGACACCCCATTCCGTATCGGTCCAGTCGTACCAGGGGCAGGTCCCCTCGATGGGACAGCGGTACTGGAACCAAAAGTCCCGGCTCAGGACGCTCCAGTGTACCGGGGCGTCGGCAACCGCACCGCCGAAATAGTAGCTGGCTTCCGCGGTGACCCGGATGGTGTCCCCTGCGAGGTACGCATCCCGGTCCGTGGATACTTCCACTTGGAACTCGGGCTTGCGGTACTCGGCCACGCGGAACGAAGTGCCCGTGTACAGGTCGAGGTCCGGTTCCTGCGCCTCGAGGAAATAGTTGCCCAGGGGCGCCTCGGCATCCAGCACAAACTCCCCGTGGAACGTGCCCATTTCGTTCAGTGGCAGGTCCTCGTGGTAGAGCTCCTTCCCCTCGGGGTCGTTGATACGCACCTGGATCGTACCGATGACTTCCGGCAACGAGTAACGCGAGTCGTCGTCCAGCCGCAGGATCCCCTTGAAGTAGACCGTCTGTCCGGGGCGATAGATCGGGCGATCCGTATACAGATAGGCGCGGGCGCGCGACTGCCAATACTCCGCGGTCAGGCCGAACTCCCACGGGCTGATCCCCTGTTCCCACCCGTTGTAGGCGATGGCAAAGTCCTCCGCACCGGGTTCCCCGGTGACCGCGAAGAAGGCGTCCCAGAGCTCCCCGGTTTGCAAATCTCGCACGACGAAGAGGCCGTCGCTGTCCGTCGCCCCTTCGGCGGCAATGCTGCGCAGCCCCGTGAAGAAGCGCACCTGCAGCCCGGGCACGGGCTCCCCGCTGGCCAGATCGGTCGCCCAGACCAGCGCTTCGGTGTGGCTCTGCTTCATCGTCAGGTTGATGCGCGACCGTACGAACATATAGCGCTGCCAGTACTCCTGGCCCACAGGGATACCCGGGGCGTGCAGCTGCACAAAGTAGACGCCCGGCGGGAGGGGTTGTCCGTCTGCTTCCGTGAGGTCGAAGGCCGTGGTATCGGTGCGGTTCCTGGGGGTATCGACCTCCTTCGACCATCGGTTCACCAGCGTTCCGGGGTCGGGCTCGAATTTCATCCAGGCGTCCCAATCGCCGAAGCCGTTCAGCCGCATGAACGTTTCCACGCTCAGGCGGTAGAGAGCCACCTCGAGCCTTGGCACGTTCCGGTGCACGACATAAATGACCGTGTCCGAATAGGCGTTGTAGGCTCCCAGGTTCCCCTCCGTTGCAAACACCGCCATCGGTTCCAGATCCCCAGTGGTGAAGCGGATGCGCACCTCCTTGCCCAGGGGCGTGCCGTAGCGGTCCGGGGTGTCCGCGCTCAGGCGCACCTCGTAGCGGCTCTGGGGTTCCTTCGGGAAGGAGATCTGGACCAGCGTGTCCTCTTCCTGCCAGTAGTACTCCAGATCCTCCGCCCTGGGCGCCGGGGAGACGCTGACGTAGCGGGTAAAGACCTCTGTCTGCATCGGACAGGCGAAGCGGATCTCCACTGACTGGTAGATATAGACCCCCTCGCTTCCGTCGGCAGGGTTGGTGGAGAGCACTTCGGGTGCGCTGGCTATACGGAAGGTCCACACATTCTCTTCCGCGGTCGTGGCGGGCCCGGAGCGTGCGCGTGCCCAGGGCGCGAGTCGCGCCTCGCACTCCTGCCCGCGCGGCAAGGGCTGGGCAGGGAAGAAGGAAGCTGTCTCCATAGCGGCCGGCCGCTCGCCTCCTTCCCACTCGAAGCGTCCGGAGACCGGCTGACCGCCGCAGGACAGGGCAAAGTTCGCCTCCACGGACGCGCGATCCATCGCCTGGTTGAAGATCAAGCGTACGGGACCGTTCGGGTCGGCGTGGAGCGCGTCCGGCGTCGGGAAACGGTCCAGCAGCGCCGGCCGGATCGTGCGAAAGCTCCAGCGGTACTCCTCCGAGAGGACGCCTCCTGTGGTATCCGTCAGGCCGGCCGGCACCCGTACCGTATACTCACTTGCGGGGAGAAAGCCATCCCGCGGCCGGAAGATGTAGATGGAGCTGTTCAGCCACTCGCCTGTTCCTTCGACCGGCGGATCGAAGACCAGCGGCTGGGGAAAGCCGGCCTGGTTCTCGATGCCCGTCAGGGGCACCACGGGCCGGTTAAAGACCACCGTCACAGCGGTATCGGGTGCGATCTCAACGGCTCCTGGGGAGGGTTGCACCTGGGTCACGGTGAGAAACCCCACGGTGTAGAACTCGAACCGTACCGGCTCGACGAGCGGCTTGCCCTGGGCACTGCGCGCGCCCGTGTCCAACCGCACGCTGTAGCGGGCTCCACGTGCGAACCCTCCTTCGGGGGCAAAGGACACCGTGCGCTCGCCGCTCCAATCGAAGCGGCCTTCTACAGTCGGAGAGATCACGAGGGCTCGTTCCACGCTCTTGCGGTCCATCGGCTGGTCGAAAGTCAGTCGGATGGGCGCGTCGAGCGGCATCTCTTCCCCCGGCGCCGGGCTGCGCTCCAGGATGCGGGGCGGAGGCAGAGGCACGGGCGTCGGTGTGGGCTTGGCTGGCGCGCACGCGCTCAGCGCGAGGAGCAACAACGTCCCAACGGTTGCCAAGCGGAGCCCTCTTCGCATGTGCACCTTTCTCATCTCGGATCTCCC
>JBMFPK010000266.1:0-3680 GCA_049969155.1 Chloroflexia bacterium
CGCGGTCAGGTCGAACTGATCCCGCAGCTTCCAGTGCACGTAGCCTCCGCCGAGTAGGCCAGTCTTGCAGCGCCCGATCAGATCGGCTATAATGCCCGCAGCAAGGGAGGGATCTCCTCCCCGGAGGTGTCATTCACGATGCTTGGATGGTTGAAACGACTCGCCGGCGACAGCAACGCACGAGCGCTGGAGGCCCTGAAACCGCTTGTAGCCCAGATCAATGTGCTGGAGCCGCAGGTCCAGAAGCTGTCCCAGGAGGAGATGCGCGAACGGACACAGGCGTTTCGACGCCTGATCGCATCGCGCACGGCTGCGACACGCGAAGCGGTGGCGGCCAAGCAGGCCGAGCTGGATGCGGAAACCGACCCAGAACGGCGCATCGTGCTTCGCGACGAATGGAAACGGATGCGGGCACGGCTCTTCCAGGAGGAACAGGCGATTCTCGACGAGATCTTGCCGGAAGCGTTCGCGCTGGTGAGAGAAGCTGCGGTACGGACGATCGGCCAGCGCCACTTCGACGAGCAACTGATGGGCGGGATCGTGCTGCATCAGGGCAAGATCGCCGAGATGAAGACCGGCGAGGGCAAGACACTGACCGCCACGCTCCCGCTGTACCTGAACGCCCTCGTGGGACGAGGCGTCCACCTGGTCACGGTCAACGACTACCTGGCCCGCCGAGACTGCGGTTGGATGGGCCAGATTTTCCACTACCTGGGGCTTTCCACGGGAGTCATCATCCCCGATTTCTCGGGGTTGTACGATCCCTCGTACACAGACGAGAACGTCCTCGGACACGATGAGCGGTTGATGCACCTGCGGCCCGTGCCGCGACGGAAAGCCTACCAGGCAGATATCACCTACGGTACGAACAACGAGTTCGGCTTCGATTACCTCCGTGACAACATGGCCTACAGCCTGGACGAGATCGTCCAGCGGGAACTCTACTTTGCGATCGTCGACGAGGTGGACAACATCCTGATCGACGAGGCACGAACGCCCCTCATCATCTCCGCACCGGACGTCGAAAGCTACCAGCAGTACCTGCGCTTCGCACGGATCGCGCACTCGCTGGGCCCCGGGGATTACGAAGTGGACGAGAAGGAGCAAGTGGTCACCCTGACCGAGCAGGGGGTGGACCGAGTGGAACGGGCCCTGGGCATCCGGCGCGACCTTGGAGAGAGCCTCTATGACGAAAACCACGCCGAACTGACCTTCTTCCTCGACGCAGCGCTGAAGGCACGCCTGCTGTACGAAAAGGACAAGGATTATGTAATTAAAGACAAGGAAGTCGTGATCGTCGACGAGTTTACCGGCCGGTTGATGCCCGGCCGGCGCTGGAGCGACGGCATTCACGAGTCGATCGAAGCCAAGGAGCGCGTAATCTACGGAGAGCCGGTCGAAGTACAGCGGGAGAGCAAGACCTTTGCCACGATCACCTTCCAGAACTACTTCCGTCTGTATCAGAAGCTCGCGGGGATGACCGGAACCGCAGCGACCGAGCGCGAAGAGTTCTTCAAGATCTACGGTCTGGATGTGGTCGTGATCCCGACGCACCGGCCGATGATCCGTGTCGATTACCCTGACCGCATCTACGCGCGGGAAGAAGGCAAGTTCCGGGCGGTTGTCCAGGAGATCGTGGAGAAGCACAAGCGCGGCCAGCCGGTACTCGTCGGGACGACGTCCGTCGAGCGTTCGGAGTACCTGAGCCGGCTCCTGCAGCGGGAAGGGATCCCGCACGAGGTACTGAACGCCAAGCACCACGAGCGCGAGGCACTGATCGTCGCTCGGGCCGGCCAGAAGGGCGCGGTAACCATCGCGACCAACATGGCCGGCCGCGGTACGGATATCGTCCTCGGCCCGGGCGTCGTCCGGGAGGAATGCATCGACCCGGAGACGCGACTCAGCCGGTGTTGCATTGGGTGCTCCGACGATTGCAGCCGTTGCTTCAAGCCCCGGAAGTTCGCTTCCTGCGTCGATGACGTCCCCTGCGGGCTCCATATCATCGGCACCGAGCGCCACGAGGCGCGGCGGATCGACAACCAGCTGCGTGGTCGCTCCGGGCGCCAAGGCGACCCGGGGTCCAGCCGGTTCTACCTCTCCACAGAGGACGAACTGATGCGCCGGTTTGGGCCGGGTGCCGACCGGGTGCGCGCGGTGCTGGAACGGTTCAACCCGGGAGACGATGCACCGCTCGAAGCGAGGGTCATCAGCCGGATGATCGAGCAGGCCCAGGTGCGGGTAGAGGGCTACCACTTCGACATCCGCAAACACCTGGTCGAGTTCGACGACGTCCTGAACCGGCAGCGCGAGGTGATCTACGCAGAACGGCGGCGCGTCCTGTCGGCGCGCGATGTGCACGGCGTTGTCCTTGCGCGGCTGCGCGAAGAGATCACGGCACGTGTGGAGGAAGCCTTCGCCGGGCTCTCCAGCCGCAAGGAGTACGAACGCGACCCGGAAGCCGTCCGTGAGGCACTGGAAGGGCTGCTCGAGGGGATCCAGAACGGCCGCGTGGGACGCGAGGAGCTCACGATGCCTCTCTTCCCCGTGATCAGCCAGTCTCTGGCCGAGGAGATGCAGAAAGCGATCTCGGAACTCCCCGAGGATCAACAGGAAGAAGCGCTTGGGACGCGGCTCTCGGAACTGCACGAAGCGGCGCTAGCGCATTTCCGGGAACGATCAGTGGAGCGCGTCGCGCGGATTGTCGCACGCGCCCTCTACGAGGAAGAGCACGACGCGGAGGGCTTTTACCTGACGCACCTCTACCGCACGCTGACGCGAGACCTCCGCATCCCCCTTCCGGCCACGACCACCGCCGCACGATGGGCACGGATGGAGCCAGAAGCCATCGAGGAAGAGGTCTTGACAGTCGTGGAGAGGGAAGCAGACGACGAGGTACGTCGCCTGCGGCCGAAACTGCAAGGCCAGGTGTCGAGCGTGGTGCAGGCATGGAAGTCCAGGCAGCGCGCGTGGTGGACGGTCGTAGACTACCTCACCGAGTTGGACCGCAGCCTTCGTCTGCCCCCTCGGTCCGCGGCAGAGCAGCTCGTCGGACTTCGGAAGGAAGCCGTGATCGAGGAACTGTACCGCCTCGGTGTGGCCTACCTGCAGGGCCGGGAACAGCGCCTGGGCCCAGAGCTGATGCGCGAGATCGAACGTGGCTACCTGCTGCGAGCGATCGATCGGGAATGGGTCGACTACCTGACGGCTATGGAAGACCTGCGCCAGGGGATCGGGCTGCGGGCGTACGGGCAGCAGGACCCCCTGGTCGAGTACCGACGCGAATCGTACCATCTGTTCCAGCGCCTCCTGGCCCGTGTGCGTGCCCAGGCGCTGTTCTACATCTTTCGCGCGAGCGAGGCGCCATTGCTCCGGCGCATCGCCGTTCCTTCAGGGGAGCGACGGCCCGTGCGCGTCCCCAAAGAAGCCAAAAAGCCTGCGGGCGTCCGTCCGCAACCGGTTGCTGCCGGCGCTACTCCTTCCGCATCGGCAGCGTCGGGCACCCGGAAAAAGCGAAAACGCAGGAAGAGGTAACTCCGTGAGCGCCGTCTCCCAGGATCTCCCCGAGGCAGATCCCGCACCGGCCGTCTCCGTGGTCGTTCCGGTGTTCAACGGTGAGGGAACACTACGGACCCTGATCGCAAGGCTGGAGAGCGTTTTCCAGCCACGCGGCGAACCGTTCG